>JBASLQ010000159.1:0-4964 GCA_049656425.1 Sedimentibacter sp. | reverse complement strand
GTAATGGATTTGATACAAGAATATGGGTGGACGGCAAGAAAGGTTATCCTGAGAGACAAGTATCAGGAATATATTCTAAACGTGATTTGGAAAAATTGTTTAATATTATGTCTATGAGGACACCTTTAGATAATATAAATATTAATGATAAAATATCAAATCGATATTATCAAAAGGCAGCTATTAAGTCAGTGTGTGAAACTTATGATGGCCAGAACAGAAGAAAAGCTCTATTGGTTATGGCTACCGGAAGCGGCAAGACAAGGATAGCCATATCTATAGTTGATGTTCTTATTCGTCATGGTTGGGTGAAAAACGTTCTTTTCTTGGCAGACAGAACAAGTCTTGTGATACAAGCAAAACGTGCATTTCATAATTTGATGCCAGATTTATCTATTGCAAATTTGTGCGATGAAAAAGATAATTTTAATGCGAGAGCGGTGTTTTCTACATATCAAACAATGATGAATTGTATAGATGATACAAAAGATGAAGATGGAAGCAAGCTGTACACGTGTGGGCACTTTGACCTAATCATTGTGGATGAGGCGCATCGAAGTATTTACAATAAATATAAAGATATTTTTACATACTTTGATTCTTTGTTAGTTGGATTGACAGCCACGCCTAAAGACGAGATAGAGAAAAGCACCTATCGTATTTTTGAATTAGAAGGCGGTGTACCTACTTGTGGTTATGAACTAGAACAGGCTGTAGCAGATAAATATCTGGTTACTTATTCTGTTGCGGATACAAAGCTTAAATTTCTGCAATCAGGAATTAAATACAGCGAGTTGTCAGAAGAAGAAAAAGAAGAATACGAAGAAACATTTGTGGATGAAAATGGTGAAATACCAGAACAAATAGAAAGTAGAGCATTAAATGAATGGTTGTTCAATAATGATACTATTCGCAAGGTATTAAATACAATAATGACATATGGTTTAAAAGTAGACTATGGCAATAAAATTGGAAAAACAATTATTTTTTCTAAAAACCATAATCATGCTGAAGCAATTTTAAAGGTATGGAATAGCGAATATCCAGATTATCCTCAACATTATGCAAGGGTAATTGATAATTACACTAATTATTCACAGAGCTTGATTGATGATTTTTCAGAAATGAACAAGCTGCCGCAAATAGCCGTATCAATTGATATGTTAGATACAGGAATTGATGTTCCAGAGATATTGAATTTGGTATTCTTTAAACCCGTTTTCAGCAAATCAAAGTTCTGGCAAATGATAGGACGAGGTACAAGACTTTGTCCAGGATTGATAGATGGAGAAGATAAAAAAATTTTTTATATCTTTGATTTTTGTAGTGCATTTGATTTTTTTGATATTAAAAAAAATGGCAAGGACGTTAGCAGCACAAAAACCTTGCAAGAGAAAATCTTCAATCTTAAAGTTGAGATGGCTTATAAATTGCAGGACTTGGAATATCAAACAGAAGATGTGATTTTATTTAGAAAAGAATTGGTTCAATATCTTGTTGAAAAGGTTGATGGACTTAATTGTGAAAATTTTGCAGTTAAACAGCATTTGAAATATATAGATGGCTATAGGAAGACTGAAGATTACAATGCACTTAATTATGAAGTGACATTGCAATTGTCTGAACATATAGCACCGTTAATTTTGCCGGATAAAGATGAAATTTCAGCGATTAGATTTGACAGCTTGATGTTTGGCATTGAACTGGCATACTTAGTAGGGAAAAAGTATAAAAAAGCAAGAACTGATTTAAATAGAAAAATATCAGCATTAACCCATTTTACTACGATTCCGGAAATATCAGCTCAAAAGGAATTTATTGAAAAACTTATTCATACTGATTTTATTGACAAATCAGGAATTAATGAGTTTGAAACTATAAGAACGAAACTGCGTGATTTAATGAAGTATGTTAAATTTGATCCTTATACGAAATATACTACAGATTTTACGGATGATATTTTAACTATGAATTGGCGTGAGGCTGAATTATCTAGTGATGATCTTAAAAACTATAAGGCTAAACTAGAATACTATTTAAAGAAACATGAAGATAATATTGTTATTAATAAACTGAAAACAAATAAGCCTTTAACAAAATATGACATTAAAGAGTTAGAGAGAATATTGTGGAATGAAGTAGGAACAAGACAAGATTATGTTAATGAGTATGGAGAAACTCCACTTGGAGAATTGGTCCGTTCAATAGTAGGCCTTTCCATTGAGGCTGCTAATGATGCATTTTCAGAATATTTAAATAATGCTAACTTAAACAGTATTCAGATTAATTTTGTAAAGCGAGTGGTTTCTTATGTTGCAAAAAATGGAATAATAAAGGATATGGGTATTCTCGGGGAGCCGCCGTTCAATGAATTGGGTAGCGTTGCAGAGATATTTGATATGAGTTCATGGATGGGAATTAAGAAAGTTATCGATACAATAAATCATAATGCAGCAGCATAATGATATGAGTAGTCTTTAAAAAAATCGAGAGATTATAATTTTAGGCATGAGAGAAAAGATTAGTCGCAAAACACAAGTTATGTTTCAGTATGGTGGTTAATTGTATAGCAATGTTAAATATAATTTGATTAAAAATATATAAATATATAAATATATAAATATAGATTGGGGAGTTATTTATGTCAAATTCACAGTTAAATGGAATTGCTAATTTTGAAGTACCGCTAATATGTTCTAAAGATGCATTGGGACAAACCATTCAAATTTCTATTAATGGTGTTCCTGGAACATTGACGTTACCCTTGGCTCCATTATTTAGCGAAAATGAAAAGGATCATCTTAGTGTTCCCTTAGCTCCACCTCCTGCCGTTGAAACATGGAAAGAAGGAGAAAAACTTATTTCATGGGGATATCTTATTTCTTATCCTAAATGTACTTCTGGAGTAAAAAAAGCACTTTTTGAATTTAATGTTTTAAGTAGCAAGACAGAAGAAATATGTAATATTATTTACGAAGGTTTTGACAATTGGATTCAATTATTTTATCAATATTTAAGATTAACAACTAAGCAAAATACAATGAAAACTATAAATATGAAAAATGAACATAATCCTAATATAAGACTGTATAATGTAAAGGCAAACTTGTATGAATTTCAAAACAACCTATGTATTTCAGTAATTAAGCGAGATGATGAACACAATCTTAATTTAACAAAGCTTAAAGAAGTATGTGAATTAGCTTCTACTGGAAAATTTCCAAAGCTTGAATATAAATTACTTCTTGAGGCTTATGATGCAAGATTGAACAATGATTATAGAAAGGCTATAATTGAATCCGCAACTGCTCTTGAAATTTGTTTAACAAATCGAATAATGATAGAATTTGATAATTTGAATATTACATTTGGAGAACAACTTCTCAAGAAATTTAGCATGCTTGGAGGAAGATTTAATTTAACGAAAATTCTTGGAATTAACCTCCCTACATCAGACTTTCAAAATAAAATACTAAATCCTAGGAATGATGTAGTTCATAAAGCTAAATTTTGTGATATGGCTACAGCTAATTTGGTTATTTTAGAGGTTGAAAAATATCTTCAAGAATTCTCTCCATCACTAAATTAAGATGATAAATATAATAATATTATTTTAAATTATTTATGTTGTCGCAAAATGCAGATTTTGTTTTATAATAATTTGGTTATTAAGCGAGCGAGGATAATATAAGTTAATATCAGAGAAAAGCCAGAGTTGTTTCAACTCTGGTCATTTTTATAAATAATTGTTTCCATAAAATAATTCAAAAATGAGGTTTTTTATTGAATTTCTGTTTATTCTGTAGTATGCTTCTATTAAGTATATTTTTGTGTGGTGATTAGATGAGCGTATGATATAAGAGGCTATGGGCACTGTTGATAGACAAAGATATGAAGAAACGTGATTTGCAATAGGCTGTGAAACTCAGTCCATTCATCACTTATACAAAAACTGAATAAAGACCAAAGCGTCAAAAATACGACGCTGACACACATTTGCACAGCACTAAATTGCCGTATTTAAGACATAATAGATATTGTGCCAGATGGCAAGGAGGAAGTAAACAATGGCTGATAATAGAAAAGAGCAAGAGTGTGCAACTTCTAATCAGCAATCAGTTCAGTTGAAATTCACTATAGCAACTGTCCTCCATTGCGAAAACACGGAATATCTTTGGAGGATAAAATCGTATAATATTTCTATATATTAAAAAGGAAGGTAAGCCAATATGAAAGCAGATTTAATTAAAAGGCTTTTTAAGGCTATTTATTCAGAAGACATTGTGTCTTTGAAAAAAATTGCAAATACCATAATCCAAGATGAAAGAGAACTTGGACACGGAAAACTTTCAGATTCACTTGAACATATTAGTGTGTCTGAAAAACCAAGATTCAGCTCTTTTACTGATAAACCTCAAAACAGTAATAGCGCTGGCGTTTCTGCACTACCAACAAGTAAAAGAGATAATTCTCAACTTGTTTCTTTTGTTCCAAGAGAACTTTTGAAACACCATATGGTTTTGCCGACTAATGTCGAGGAACGACTTGAATCTATCGAAAAAGAATATGCTGCAAAAGAGCGTCTTGGAAAATACAATCTTTATCCGAAGAAAAAAATCCTATTGCACGGTTCGCCGGGATGCGGCAAAACACTTAGTGCTGAGCGAATTGCATGGAATTTAGGGTTACCCTTTCTCAAGGTTCGGTTTGATTCTTTACTTTCTTCATATTTCGGTGAATCGGCATCAAACCTTCGTGCCGTTTTTGATTATTGTAAAAAAGAACCGGTTGTTTTGCTCCTCGATGAATGTGATTTCATCGCCAAATCAAGAATAGCAACGCAGGACGTTGGAGAAGTTCCTCGAATTGTAAATATGCTCTTAACGCTACTGGACGAGTACAATGCACCTGGGCTTGTAATTGCGACAACAAACTTAAAGATACAGCTGGACGAAGCTTTGTTT
>JBASLQ010000158.1:0-7253 GCA_049656425.1 Sedimentibacter sp. | reverse complement strand
TATAAGTACAACAGCAGCTTTAAAAGAAATGATTATACCAGGACTTTTAGCTGTAATAGTTCCATTAGTAGTAGGATTCTTGCTAGGTAAAGAAGCTCTTGGTGGATTACAGGCAGGTGCATTAGTTACAGGTGTACTTATGGCTATAATGATGTCAAATGCTGGTGGAGCTTGGGACAATGCTAAGAAATATATTGAATCAGGTACACATGGCGGAAAAGGAAGCGCTGCTCATAAAGCTGCAGTGGTGGGAGATACAGTAGGAGATCCATTCAAAGATACTTCCGGACCTTCTATAAATATATTAATTAAACTTATTACAATTGTTTCACTTGTATTTGGACCTTTGATAGCTCAATACGGTGGAGTATTGCTTAAACTTTTCTAACATACTATATATAAACTTAAAAGACTTCTCTTCTGGAGGGGTCTTTTTTCTTGCAGTTCTATTGATAAGTATGGTATAATCATTTTTGAAAATTAACATATAATGTAACAACGGGATAACAATAGTGGAAAGGAAATTAGCATGCATGTTGACGTTGATGGATTAAAATTAAATTACATAGATGAAGGAAATGGAAGTGCTGTTTTACTGCTTCATGGCTGGGGCGGAAGCATTCAGACAATGATTCCTATTTTTAATATATTAAAAGATAAATGCAGGGTTATAGCACTGGATTTGCCTGGATTTGGTGAAAGCGATATACCCATGGTACCTTGGAACTCATACGATTATGCACAATGCATTATGAAATTTATTGAAAAAATCGGATTAAAGAGTATAATATTATTTGGACATTCACATGGTGGGAGAATTTCCATAATATTATCAAGCAGGTATAATATTGTGAAGAAGCTTATACTTATTGACAGCGCAGGAATTATACCTAAAAGAGGCATGAAGTATTATTTAAAAGTATTTTCATTTAAATTTTTAAAGAAAGTATATACAATTTTTGCAAGAGGCAATACAAAAGAACAAAGTCTAGAAAAATTTTATAAAAAATTTGGTTCTGTTGATTATAAAGAATCACAGGGAATTATGCGTCAAACAATGGTAAAGGTAATCAATGACAATTTAATAGATTTGCTGCCAAAAATTAAAGTTCCTACATTATTAATATGGGGAGAAAATGATCAGGATACACCTCTTTATATGGGAAAGATAATGGAAGAAAAAATAAGCGACAGCGGATTAGTAACACTAAAAGGAGCTGGGCATTACTCTTACATTGATTGCTATGATCAGTTCAAGGCAGTGGTTAATTATTTTTTAAAAAATGATTTCATAATTTAGGAGTGAGAAAATGCAGTCGTTAATTTTATTATTTACAGCATGCTGGTTCATGTTATGTGCATACAAGCTGAAATATTGCCTGCACATGATTCAAATCGAAGGGTATAGCGTTAATAAGTACATAGAGTGGATGGGAAGCCACAAGGATAAGATTTATACAAGAGTAGACAGGATTTACACAATAATTTCTATAATAAATACAGTGTTTTTTATATTTGCTGTAACAGGGAGAGAAAATGCAAATTTATATCCTTATGCAATGGCTAGCTCAGTATTTACATCACTATTTTTAATTTTAGGTACTAAATCAAAATACGAATCAAAAAAGCCGCTTGTATTTACAGCAAGGGCTAAAAGATTGTATGTTATTTCACTTTTAATGGTGCTGTTTGATTTTGCAATTGTATTGCTTCTTATTAATATAATTGCAGGGGATGTTGTAAAATATTTTCCATTGTGGGGAGGTATATTATCTGTTGTTTATTTTTTCTCTGCATATTACATGGCAGGAGCCGGATATATTGCAAAGCCTATAGAAAAAAATATTAACAACAAATTTTATGAAGCTGCTTCAAATAAAATTAAAAGTATGAAGAACTTAACTTCTGTTGGCATTACAGGCAGTTATGGAAAAACAAGCACGAAATTTTTAACTGCAACTATTTTAAGTGAAAAATACAATGTTTTGAATACTCCGGAAAGTTATAATACACCAATGGGCATCAGCAAAATAATAAACAATGAATTGACTGAAGAATATGATGTTTTTATTGCTGAACTTGGAGCTACACATATAGGTGATATAGAAGAAGTTGCAGCACTTACTAATCCTGAAATAGGAATAATTACATCCATTGGCCCATGCCATCTTGAAACTTTTAAATCAATTGACAACGTCATGAGAACAAAGTATGAACTTATTGAAAAATTGCCAGATGACGGTGTGGCAATTTTTAATTATGACAACGAACATGTTAAAAAATTAGCTGACAAAACATTTAAGGAAAAAATATTGTATGGTATTGAAAATATTGAAGATACAGATGTTTTTGCAACTAATATTACTGTTGGCAGCAAAGGCTCAACATTCTCTTTAAGCATCAGCGGTCTGGGCACAATCGACTGTGAAACAAAGCTGTTAGGAGAACATAACATATTAAATATACTTGCAGGAGCAGCAACTGCTAAAGTTTTAAGGCTATCGCTGCAAGAAATATCAAAAGGAATTTCAAAAATAGACAGTGTGGAGCACAGGTTGCAGCTTATAGATCCTGGAACAGGTGTAATTGTTATTGATGATGCATTCAATTCTAATCCAGACGGCGCTAAAGCTGCTTTGGATGTTTTAGATTCTTTTAAAGATAAAAGAAAAATAATAGTGACACCCGGAATGGTAGAATTGGGTGAAATAGAAGAAAAAGAAAATGAAAAATTCGGAGAAAATATTGCAAAAGTGTGTGATATTGCAATATTAGTAGGCAGAAATAGAACTTTTCCAATATACAGAGGAATTAAAAAGCTTGAATTTAATGAAAATAATTTGTATGTGGTTAATTCATTAAACGAAGCAAGTGAAGTATTAAAAACATTGACTAAAGTTGATGATGTAGTACTTTTTGAAAATGATTTGCCTGACACATACGACGAAAAATAAAATATGGAGGGATTTATGAAAAAATCTATTGGTATTATTATTGGAGGAAAATCCGTGGAGCATGAAGTATCAATAATTTCAGGTCTGCAGGTTTTTGACAACATTGACAAAAGCATTTATGAACCTAAGATAATCTACATTCAAAAAGATGGAAAGTGGTATATTGGAAACAGCCTCCATGACATTAATAACTATAAAGCAAAAAAGTTTGAAGGCGCATATGAAGTTTTGCCAGGATTTAAAGATGGAAAACTTGTGCTTTACCCTCATCCTGAAATTAAACAAGGATTGTTTGGTAAAAAATATGACACTTTAGAAATTGATGTTGTATTTCCAGCAGTGCATGGGACAAATGTTGAAGATGGAGCACTGCATGGCATGTTCCAAATGAATAGCGTTCCTTGTGCATTTGGTTCTGTTTTAAGCTCAGCTGTAGGTATGGATAAAGTAGTCATGAAACAAGTGTTTCAAAGCAACAACTTGCCTGTAGTGGATTACGCATGGTTTTACAGAAGCGGCTTTGAAGTTAACAAAGATGAAATACTTAAAAAAATCGAAAAAATTGGATATCCATTGATTGTAAAACCTGCAAATTTAGGTTCAAGCGTTGGAATAAGCAAAGCTAAAAACTATGAAGATCTTCTTGTTTCCATTGAAGTTGCCATGGCTTATGACCGAAAAATTATTGTGGAAAAATGCTTAGAAGATGTGAGAGAAATAAATTGTGCTGTTATGGGTTATGAAGATAATCTTGTTGCATCTCTTTGTGAAGAACCGGTGGGATGGAAAGAATTTCTTACATACGAAGATAAATACGTAAATAAAAAGAAAGATGTATCAGAGTCTAAAAGAAGAATTCCGGCAGATATTCCGGAGGAAATTACAAACAACATAAAAAATTATGCAAAAGAATCATTTAAATCAGTGGATTGCTGCGGAAATGCAAGAATAGATTTTCTATATGATGGCAATAATATTTATGTGAATGAAATAAATACAATTCCAGGTTCCATTGCATTTTATTTGTGGGAAGGGATGGATATTCAATTCACAGAACTTATTTCTAAAATAATAGAATTTGCAGAACTGCAGCAAAATCAAAGAAAATTGAATATTGTTTCCTATGATATAGATTTATTAAATAAGTTGGGAAGCAGCGGAAAACACAAATAAAAGTTAAGAAGAGTCGGGTTGATACAAACCGTATACCTAGGAGAAAGTCAATATGAACTTTAAAGAAAAAATATTATCATTTATGAAAGAAGAAGCATATAAGCCTTTAACATTTGCGGAGCTTTTACAAGAGATAGATGTTGATTCAAGCATGAAAAAAGAACTTTTAAAAGCATTAAATGAGCTTGAAAATGAAGGTAAAATTATATTTACCAGGACAGAAAGATATGGTATCCCTGAAAAGATGAATTTAGTTATAGGAACTTTGGAGGGACATCAGAAAGGTTATGCTTTTTTAAGGCCTGATGACAAGGAAATAAAGGATATATTTATATCACCGGTTGACATGAATGGTGCAATGCATGGAGACAAAGTAATCGTAAGACCTATGATAGTTTCAGAAGAAGTTAAAAGTCCCGAAGGAAAAGTTATAAGAATAATTGAAAGAGCTAATACTTTTGTAATTGGAACATTTCAAAAAAGCAAGAACTTTGGATTTGTAGTTCCTGATGATAAAAAAATAGCGTGTGATATATTTATTCCTAAGGAATATACAAACAATGCCAATTCAAACAGCAAAGTTTCTGTTAAAATTACTGAATGGCCTGAGAAAAGGAAAAATCCAGAAGGTAGAATAGTTGACATAATAGGAGATATAGAAGATACTAAAACTCATATTGAAGCTGTTTTATTGGCTAAAAAGGTAAGGCAGGTATTCCAGGATGATGTTATTCAAGAAGCAATAAAAGTATCATCAGAAGGAATTCATGAACAGGAATACAAACGCAGAAAAGATTTAAGAGAACTTTCCATAATCACAATTGACGGAAGTGATGCAAAGGACCTGGATGATGCAGTATATGCAGAAAAAATAAATGATAATGAGTATAAATTAAGTGTACATATTGCTGACGTTACTCATTATGTTAAAGAAGACAGGAAATTAGACAAAGAAGCCTTAAAAAGAGCTACAAGTATATATATTAGTGACAGAGTCATACCTATGCTTCCAAAAGAATTGTCAAACGGTGTGTGCAGTTTAAATCCTAATGAAGATAAACTTACACTTTCAGTAGATATGACAATAAATGCTGAAGGTAAAGTAACTGATTATTCAATATTTGAGAGCATAATAAAAAATCATTACAGAATGACTTACTCAGATGTTTCAAACATCTTAGAAAATAATGATGAAGAACTAATTGAAAAATATAAAGAAATAGTTCCTATGCTGAAAATAATGGAAGAACTGAGTGCGATTTTAAGGAAAAAGAGAGAAGTCAGAGGAGCTATAGATTTTGAATTCCCAGAAACAAAAATTATTACAGATGATACAGGCAAAGCCATTGATGTAATAAAATATGAAAGACGTGTATCTAACAAAATGATTGAGGAATTCATGCTTGCATGCAATGAAACAGTTGCAGAGCAGTATTATTGGCTTAATATGCCATTTGTATACAGAATACATGAAGATCCTGATGAAGAAAAAATGTATGAGTTCAGTAAATTCATACACAACTTAGGATATACATTAAAGGGCAACAAAGATGTTCATCCAAAAGAACTGCAGCAGTTATTATTAAAAATCAAGGGTACAAAAGAAGAAACAATAATTAATAACATGATGCTGAGATCTTTGAGAAAAGCAATTTATTCACCAGAAAGTTCACCTCACTTTGGGCTTGCAGCACAATATTACTGCCATTTCACATCCCCTATAAGAAGGTATCCTGATTTACAGATACACCGTATTATAAAGGGACAGTTAAATGGCAAACTTTCAGTTGCGGATATAAACAAACTGTCCGAAAGGACAGCTATGGTAGCAGAACAATCTTCTAAAATGGAAAGACTTGCAGATGAAGTTGAAAGAGATACGGATAAAATTAAAATTGCTGAATTTATGTCAGATAAAATTGGGGAAGAATATGAAGGTGCTATATCTGGTGTAACAAGTTTTGGAATATTTGTAGAACTTGAAAATTCAGTTGAAGGTCTGGTTCATATATCAAATATGGTTGATGACTATTATATTTATAACAATGAAAAAAGATAATTATATGGTCAAGGCAGCAAAAAAATATTTAAATTCGGAGATTTAGTTAAAGTGAGATTAGTAAAAGTAAGTATTGCCAAAGCAGAAATTGACTTTGTATTAATATAAAAGACTAAAAAAATAAGTTATAGTAAAAACATTTAACCATAATAACATTTAAGGCTTGTTTAAGGAAAAATCTCTATAATAGAATTAGAGATTTTTCTAAAAACTCTTTATTATGGGGGCGTAAATGGTTTCGACGGGGGTATAGAAGGAAGATAAGCGAGTCGTTGTCGCCAAACAACGCAAAAAGTGGCAACAAAATATAAACGCAAAAGAAAATAATAATTTAGCATTCGCTGCGTAAGCAGTTGCTTGTTCCACTTAACCGACCTGTAGGTTAAACTGGGGCATCATTTAAATCAGGGAACTGCATCAGGGGTTCTTCGACCTGATGTTGAATAATTGGAGATAGCCAAACCTTCAGCTTGATCATAGGCGGTAGGCAAGGCGAAATTTAAATTATGGTCTGCACTCGGAGAAAGTCTTGTGGAAATATTTTCGGACGTGGGTTCGACTCCCACCGCCTCCACCATCAATTTAGGTGAATATAGATGCCATGCGGTCAAACCCGCATGGCATCAGCTTTTTCGGCAAACTGGAGGGAGTCGAATCATCGTTTTAACTCTCATCAATGAAAAAACTACTTGTAATTTTAAGTTATAAGTAGTTTTTTTATTATTCAGGTTTTGTGAAAAATATCTTCAAAAATGAGATGCAATTAATTTATATAGAACAGAGTCAAAGACGAGATAGGTTAAAGGCTGATAGTAAAAAAATGCTTTTACAGCTTATTGCGGAGATGAAAATCGGAACGATTCAGAATACACAAATAGAGAAATTGTTTTTAAATCTGGCAGAAAAGATGAAACATACCAAAGGCAAAAGAGTATATGGATACTTGCAACCAAGTGTCAAAGCAATTGTTGATGAAATTGTAGATGAGCTTTCCAAAGAAGAAAAAGTGTCTAAAGCTTATGAGCTGTGGTATGAAATGCGAAATGAAGTGCTGAGCAGTTATATGG
>JBASLQ010000157.1:0-4053 GCA_049656425.1 Sedimentibacter sp. | reverse complement strand
CCAATAGACTGTGCAAAATCTGTTGGAGTTCTTCTTGCCCACAATGCAGATAAAATTAAAAAATATGAAGGTAAGACTGCAGCAACTAAACCACTTCCTCTTTTAATAACAATTCCTACAACTTCAGGCACAGGCAGTGAGCTTACTTTTTCTTCGGTTATTACAGACACAGTCAACAATTACAAAATGACTGTAAAAAGCCAATATACTGCTGCTAAAGTTGCAATCTGTGACCCTGAACTGACACTTTCATTACCATCTCATATTACTGCCTCAACAGGCATGGATGCTTTAACTCATGCCATTGAAGCATATACAGCAACATGTGCTGAACCGGTAAGCGATGCTGTAGCATTGTATGCCATTGAACTTATTTATAATAATCTTGTAACGGCAGTAAATAATGGAAGTGATTTAGAAGCAAGAAGTGCCATGCTTTTAGGCAGCATGTTGGCAGGCATAGCATTCAGTCATTCTGATGTTGCTTCAGTACATTGCGTGGCAGAATCATTAGGTGGTGTTTATGACTTGCCACATGGAGTTTGCAATGCAATATTTTTGCCATATGTTATGGATTACAATATGAGTTATTGTGAGGAACGATATGCAAGAGTTGCCAGAGCAATGGGACTTCCTTTTGACACTGACAAAGAAGGAGCAAAAGCTGCAGTAGAAGCCGTTAAACAGTTAGCTGTTGATGTAAAACTTCCTTTATTCTCAAGCCTCAATGTAAAAGAAAGTGATTTTGAAATGTTATCTGAAATGTCAGCACGCAATATTTCTACTGAAAGCAATCCTAGACCAATGAATAAAGAAGATTATATGGCAGTACTTAAAACATCGTGGGGACGGACCTTTCAGTTTAAATTTTAAAATGAAAGGTCCGTCCCCGGATTTGAGAACAGAAAGGAATAGTAAACATGAAAATAGTTTGTTTAGGTGATAGTTTAACATATGGATTGGGAGTCAGAAGATCAAAAATTTGGACGAAATTAGCACAGGAAAAGCTGGGTATGGAAATAATAAACGAAGGAATAAACGGTGACACAAGCGGCGGAATGCTGAGCAGATTTCATAATTCTGTCTACATGCAAAGACCACAGGCAGTTTTTATAATGGGCGGAGTGAATGATTTAATTGTCGGAGCTGATTTAGGAGTTGTTAAAGCAAATATAATGTCCATGGCTCATCAGTCAATAGCAAAATATATTGACCCGATTATAGGTATTCCAACTAAAATTGATTTGAAAAATATAAGACAGGATTGGGATTCATTTACTGATTTTAATAAAGTAGCAAAAGACCTTGATGAATATCAGCAATGGATTAAAGATTTTTGTGCAACTTTTAATTTTCGATATATTGATTTTTATTCTGAATTTGAAAAATCAGCAGGACCAAATGTAGAAGAGTTTTATATAGATGGGCTACATTTTAATGAGCAAGGAAATGAAATATTGTCAGAAATATTCTGTCAGGCTGTAAATGATATTGTAAATAAAAACTAAGGAGGGCGAGGCCCTCCATTCTTCTATTAGAAATTTTCCACTAATATTATACTTGCTATTTGAGTAACGTCTTCATATTTCTTAATTTCTTCAAGAGCAGCATCTATATTTTTTCTTTCAACTGTATGAGTTATAAATACTAATGGAGCAGTGCGGTTGCCGTTTTTTTGTCTTTGAACCACAGAAGCAAGGCTAATGTTATTTTTACCGAAAATATTTGCAATGTATGCAAGAACACCTGGCTTATCAATAACTTCAAAACGTATATAATATTGTTTAAAAGCTTTGTTTGCAATTTTACATTTATTTTCATTTATTTTTTCGGCAACTGAATTGTTAATATTTTTAGCAATAGTTATTATGTCTCCCAAAACAGCACTTCCTGTAGGAAGGGAACCTGCACCTTTGCCGTAAAACATTAATTCTCCGACGGCATTTCCTCTTAAAAATACAGCATTGTATTCGTTTTTAACTGTTGACAACGGGTGATTTGCAGGTATAAAAGCCGGATGAACCCTTAATTCAATTTCATTGTTATTTTTTAATGCAGAAGCAAGAAGCTTAACATTGTAGCCTAATTCTTTGGCATAATTTATATCTTCCTTTGATATTTTTGTAATTCCTTCTTTAGGAATATCTTGCACATTGATTCTTTGTCCAAATGCAATAGTAGATAATATGGCCAGTTTAAAAGCTGAATCATCTCCTTCAACATCAGAAGAAGGGTCAGCTTCAGCAAAGCCTAAATTTTGAGCTTCCTTAACAGCTTGGCCATATTCTAAACCATTTTCAGACATTTGAGTAAGAATATAATTTGTAGTTCCGTTAATGATTCCTATTATTTCATTAATTTCATTAGCTGCAAGACTTTCATTCAATGTGTTTAGAATAGGGATTCCGCCTGCTACACTTGCTTCATACATTAATTTCACGCCATTTTTAAAAGCCAACTGTTCAAGTTCTTCTCCATGAGTTGCAATAAGAGCTTTGTTTGCAGTAACAACATGTTTTTTATTGCTCAGCGCTGCTTTTATGTATTCATAAGCAGGATTGATACCACCTATTAATTCCACAAGTATTTGAACATCCTTATCATTAATTACTTCATATGCATCTGTAGTGTAAACTTCTTGGGGTAAATTTACATCGCGTTTTTTTCCAAGGCTTTTTATCAGAACTTTATTTATAGTCAATTCCTTATTTAGAATTCCTTCTATTTTCGAATTGTTAAATCCAATTATATTAATAAGTCCTGATGCAACTGTGCCCATACCTAAAATGCCTAATTTTATTTTTTCCATTCTTACCTCCGTAAATTGTTCATGATTTAAATACACATGTATCTTAAATAAATACTACAACAATATAACACAACTTTTTAATAAGTTCAATATAGATTTTAAAAATATTTTTAAGCATAAAAAAAACAGATTTCTTTTTAATTTATATTAATATAATTTAACTTGTTCTTTATATGAGATATTGGTATAATTAAAATAAATTAAATGAAAAGAGGTTGAAAGATGAGCTTAACTAAAGAAGACTTAATAGCCATATCTGACCTTGTTGGTGTTAAACTAGAAGAGCAAGAAAAAAGGATAAACAAGAGATTTGACTTAGTAGACAAGAAATTCGAAGATGTGTATAAAAGATTTGACGAAGTAGATAAGAAATTTGACGTAATAAATAAGAAATTCGAAGAAGTAGATAGGAGATTTGACTTAGTAGACAAGAAATTCGAAGAAGTAGATAAGAGATTTGACTTAGTAGATAAGAAATTTGAAGAAGTAGACAAGAGATTTGACAAACAAGAACATAATTTTGATAAAAAGTTGGATAATCTAAAAGCAGAATTTATAGAAATACTTGCAGATAATAATACACTAATTGCTGAGCATGTTCAAAGAGCAGTATCAGAATCCGAAGAAAGGCTTTCTCAGCAAATTAAAGAAATAAAAACAGTAACAGCAGACAATTGTTTTAACATAGTAAGCCTAAAAAATAAAATTTCATAATGCATAATTGAAAAGCTTTGTTGCCTGCCGGTAGCAAAGTTTTTTTAATAAAAATTATCAGTATACCCTGAATTTTCCATAACAATTGTCGAAAGTTATTAAGTAAATGATAAATTTTGAGGAGCATCTATGAAAAACAAATTACTAAACTTATTGGCGGATTCATTCAATGGAAAATTCAATAAACTTGAGAAAAAGAAAGTTTTTGAATACATAAATACAGGCTACTACAATTTCAATAAATTTAAATTAGACTTAAATACATACATAAACAATGGAAAAAACATTAGCATTTCCATTATATTTTTTGAATTTGAAAATATGGATATGATTAAGAAATATGTTGATTTTGAAGTAAGCCAAAAATCATATTTGAACTTGATTAATATGGCAAAGGAACAGTTCACCATGGGAACAATTTATGCTATCACAAGCAGCAAGTTTGCCGTTATGCTTCCTGAATATAACTTGGAAGAAACATCTGAATTTGCTAAAAAATTTATATTTAAAACTAAAAATCCTATTTATAT
>JBASLQ010000156.1:0-2980 GCA_049656425.1 Sedimentibacter sp. | reverse complement strand
TTTATTGGAGTGCTGAAAAGTCAAACGGTGAAATTGATTTTGTTTTTCAAAGTGGGATGGATGTTGTTCCGCTTGAGGTTAAGGCGGCTGAAAATTTACAAGCTAAAAGCTTGAAAAGCTATTGCTTTAGGTATGAACCCAAATATGCAATTCGCACATCAATGTCCGATTATAGAAAAGAGGAGTGGCTAACAAACCTTCCACTTTATGCAATTAACTGTATATTAAATATTTTAGAATAGGGGCTATAAAAAAGCGGAAAATTGGAGAATTCTAGATTTTTATAGGAAGGGCATCGGTACCAGGTAGTGCAATATATGAACAATAAGACACTCGGCAAGGAGCGGAAGTGGCATTCCATTTTGGTACAGATGCATCGACCTGGAATGACGAAATAAATGTGGGTACAAATGTTCGGGAACTTCTGAATTTTTTTCGTGTGCTGCAATGCCAAATGTTCCAGTTGCCTTTGAAAATAAAGGTAACCATACAAAACTAGATAGTGTTATAACAGCTGTTACAATGCCAAGAATCTCTCCTTTTCTTATAGGATACCAATTTCCAATTCTTGCTCCGACAGTTATTTGTGCATAAAACATTGTTGCTATATAGTTTGTTGCTAAAAAGATGCCTGTCATTTCTTTTGGTACAAGATGTATCAGGATGTAACTGATACCTCCTATGAATAAACCTATTACAGTTAAAAATTTTAAACTTGCTTTCTTTGATATAATATCCACACTTAAAGCAAAAACAACGGATATTAAATTACCTATAGTATTAGCATTATATAATGACGCTGTGCTCATGTTTTTTAATTCTGCTACAGCTGGTATAAAAATATTCAATGAAACTGTAGTCAGAAAATTAAATATTATGAATGAAATCATACAAACTATGATTGTATTTAATGCTTGTGTTTTCCAATTTTTTTGCTTCATAATATTATCCTTTCAAAATCGCATCTAATATTAATAATGTTAAGTAATTAAATTTCACACTCTCTAACTTCTGTAACTTGGATCCATTCTTGTTGTGATGCTGGTAAAGACACTTTTTCTCCTTTCGTTCCTATTACATTTCTAAGAACACCAATGCCTTCTCCTTCAAATTCAACTACATCTCCTGGCTTTATCCAGTTTTTCTTTTCTCCGCCACTGCCCCCAGGCAAAGTTCTTGTTGTGAAAATATCACCAGGGAATATTGTTTGAACACTACTAACATAATAAATTAGATGTTTTAATGGGAAGTAAAAGTCAGCATGTGTTTCTACAAATTTTTTTCGTTAACTGAAACACTAAATATATTTTTTTCTATATCTTGAATCTCTTCTTTAGTTACAATACATGGTCCTAAAGAAGATGCATTATCTTTACAACAATAGCTTCAAGCTTTTCCGCTACTACAGATGCTATAGAATACACATATATTCTAGGTGTTTCCATATCAAGCAGGACCGGGAAATCCATGAGTACACGTTCCGGATATATAACGTCTCCAAATCCTATATCAATTGAAACCTGTATTCTGGACTTGTCCAAATATACCGTAATAGATACATTAACCCCAGGATATTTTTTAAACTCGGTAATCGTATGCACATCTAACGACTTCAAATCATATCTAAGAGCATCATCTACTTCAATCGAAAATATCTCATCGAAAATTCTCTTTATATTATCTGTTTCATTGCTAATCATTTGAGCAAGCAAATCAATATCTGTTGTTACTCTTGTAAAATTACCTTCAAACAGTGCATACAAAAATATACCACCCTTTAATGTGAATTTATCTACATAATCGGATATTGAAATTCTATAGATTGTTCTTTCAAGGACATACGCTGTTAATTCCTCCTGTAAAATATGTCCTCTTTTGGAAGCCTGATTTTTAAGTCTTGCCTTTACAGATTCTGCACTTATCATACAAGCACCTCCAAATATGTTCGTAAAATTTCACTGCACTTTAACTTTTCTCCATAACGATAAAGCTTATTAATATCTCTATCTTCTCTTTTTAAGTAGTTAATCAATATTTCCTTTGTTTCTTCTATTCCAACTTTATTTCGATAATAAATAATATCTATAACCGTTTTTTCAATATCGTATATCTGGAATCTGTTAGGTCCGTCCTCAACTGTTGTTACTCCTGTCTCAAATCTATCTTTTTCAAAATAATATAAATTCATTGTGGGCCAATCCGGTAAGGTAGTAACATTCTTTTTCTTACTTACAGCAACATCCATGGAATCAGGTCTATAAGTTGACAAGTTGTAAAATACCGCCGCACTCATTAGGCAAACAACCCCTGTTGGAGTATATGCATGCACATAATAAAAGTCAGAATCATTTCCATCAAAATTACAGTTTTCATAATTCTTTTTTATTTAATTTTTTTAGCCTCGTTTGGTTTAAAATATACCTTCTTAACGCACTAATCATAACTAAAATTTTGCAGTTGGTTCCATTCCATGTGATACTCATCAAATCCAGTATCCTTATTTTTCTTTTTATCTGTAACCTTGAATTCTTCTCTCATATAAATACCCTAATTATTTATGCTTCTCGTGTTTTTAAACATTCGATCTTTAATGCCAAAATTTATTAGTATCTATTGATTTTAACCTTAATGCTGGCATATGCTACCTCTCCTTCTGTTCTATGTAATAATTCACCTTCAGATGAATCTTTTTTCTTGAATTCATCTGCAATACATATTCTATATTCCAAACATCACTATTATATATAATCTGATTATATCAGAAAATTTATATCTGCTTATAGAAATTTTATTACCTGATTTCATAACAAGCTGGTGATTTACTCTGTCTCGCATCTTTGTACTAATACAACATATTTCTGATTCAATATTTAGATCATTGAAATATTGCTTCAATGACCTTTTAATTTCCTTCTTTTGATTTGAATCTTTGCTGTAAATTCCTATCTTAATCATATAATCAAGTGACAGGCTCTACCAC
>JBASLQ010000155.1:0-2224 GCA_049656425.1 Sedimentibacter sp. | reverse complement strand
GCTGAAGACAGATTGCCATATATTCCTAATAATGACGTGAAGGCAACAATCGGAACAATTACAGCTATAATAAATAATACTAGTTTTGTTTCTCCTAGTCTGTAAAAATCTCTAAACTTTCCTTGTACTAAAATCATATTCGCATAAAAATTAGTTGAACCAAGCAGCATAAGAATTACTGTAACAAGTTCTATTGCAAGACTGTCATATGCTCCAATGCTTAAAGTTTCAGTGGAAAATCCGCCTGTTGACAGTGCAGCCATAGAATGGTTAACAGCATCAAAAATTGGCATTCCAAATGCGATATATAGTAACGTTCCGGCAATAAAATATCCTGAGTAAATTTTTAGTATCAATCTTGCTGACTTAGCAATATTGGGAAGTAGTTTATCATTGTGTCCTTCCGATGCAAAAAGCGTCATTCCAAAGCTTTCCGACAATGCTGAAACAACTATTAAAACTATTCCCACCCCTCCAAAAAATTGTATAATTGACCGAAAAATTAAAAATATTTTTGGAGCATTTGCAACATCAATAACTGAAAGTCCAGTAGTTGTCCATCCACTCATGGCTTCAAAATAAGCTTGCGTAAAGTTAAGCTTTCCAGCCAACATAAAAGGAAGAGCTGAAAAAAATGTAGCTATACTCCATGTTCCAACTACTACTGTAGCCGCGCTGCCTACGGAAAGTCTATGTTCTTCAGGTACAACAATTTTGCTCATAATAAATCCTAATACACCTGCAATTACTGCAGGTATAATAAAGCATAAAATATAGTCTGCCTCATACGGATAGAAAGGCACTATTAAAATTGGAAGTAAGATTACTCCTGCGACAAATATAAGCATTACTCCTATATACTTCAACACATATATGGCTTCATATTTTTTAGTCACCTTTGTACACCTCCGGTTAATACAGAAAGAGTTGCTTCATGAGATGCCTTGTTGGTAAATATCATTAGCTTATCTCCTTCATGTATTTCAGTCCTGCCATTTGGAACAATTGTATTATTTCCCCTTACTATGCAGCCTATAATTGAACCTAAAGGAAGATCGAGATCCATAATCTGTTTGCCGCAGGCTTTACTACCTTTTTCAATAATAATTTCCAATAATTGAAGTTTTTCTTCCTCTAATGGCATGTAATGAATTATTTGATCGGCAAATGCCATTTGTTCAATTATATTAGATAATTCGTATGTGGCACTTACAGCAGTATTAATTCCAAGTTTCTTAAATACTTCAACATTGCGCGGATTGCTGACTGTAGCAAATGCTCGTTTGATTCCTAACATTTTTTTCGCGATTAAACATATAACCAAATTATCAGGATCATTGGATTTAACTGCTATCATTAAATCAAAGCCAAATATATTAGCATCTTCCAATATGAATTTCTTAGAACCCTCACCATATATAACCATTATATCTTTAGTTTCAGATAACCTTTCACACTCATCCAAATTATTATTGATAATAACCAACTGATGACCTTTTTTTAATAGTGAGTCTGCTAGAAAATTAACTTTTGCTCCATTACCTACTATTACTATTTTCATTTTAAGCATCCTCTCTCATTTAATATTTTTTCTATTGTTTCTATTGATAATTTATATGGATATATAACTTTTACATCATTCTCACTGGCAATTTCTTCAAGATCAGTGGAATACAAACGAGCAATGACATTTGGTACATCAAATACTATTCTTGCTAATTGAGAAATCATAATATTTGTATTATCATCATCAGTTGAAGCAATTAACACATATGCCCGATCTATTCCTGCCTCTTCAAGGGCACTTATGTCAGACGCATCGCCTGCTATAGTATATCCGCTATAATCTGGATGCAGTTTCTTAAAGGCATTTGGATTTATATCTATAATAACAACATCCTTATTATTTTTCGATAAAAATGAAGCTATATTTGCCCCCAGTCTGCTTCCCCCTGCAATCATGTACAGTTCTCTTTTTTTATTACTTTTATTGTCCGGCATTTTTCATCATCTCCTTTTCCTTATTGGAATTTTTCAAATTTGTGCTGTCTTTCGTGCTTTCTTCAAACACTTCTCCAAAATCAGCCGGTAAGTTTCTGCACGAAAACATGGTACAAACTCGTTCCAAATTTATGCTCGCTGGTTTATAAGTTGGGTCTAATGCATATGCTGCCCTATAATGTTTGCGAGCCAAGTCATAATTATTATTAAATTCATTCCATAA
>JBASLQ010000154.1:0-15056 GCA_049656425.1 Sedimentibacter sp. | reverse complement strand
GCAATATCCATATTTGTTATTTCCGTACCATTGTCCGTAATTGCAATAGGACCAATTTTCGTATCATAAATAAATACATTTTTCAAAATAATACCCCCTATTATTCATCTTCTCTGAATGTAATGTTTCCGTTTTTCATTTCATCTACTATTGCTATGCTTTTAAGGTTGTAACTCCATTTTTAGTGTATTTCCTTCTCTAATCTCACCTTTTTCAATTATCATTTCTTAAATTTGTCCATGTTTTTACCTTATCTTCCTAATTTATATTCTACTTATTCCTAATATAATATAAAGAATAAAAAAAATCAACACTTTATTATTTCCAACCCGTATCAATTAAATCTGAAAGTTCAATACTTATAGCAGTGATTAAATTGTCATGGTTTACAGCACTTGTTTTATTGTTTAAATAATAAATGGAATCGGTATTTTTGCATGGCAGCTCAATTGCAATTTTTTTCCCTTCATATACTTGATTATTTTCAATGAGCACACCTCCATGCAGTTCAAGAACTGATTTCAGCAAGAGAAAATCAATTTTGTTTTCTTTAACATATGTACGATACAATATGTCTTCCTCATTTGTCTTTTTACTTTCATTTGATACTGCTATTTCCAAACTATCATCTTTTGCCGTTACACTGACACATATATTTTCTCCTGGTTTTGATAACTTAACTACATCTAAAAGAATGTATAAAACAACTTTTTTGATTTTCTCCGCATCACATAAAACTATTTTTTCTTCTACATTGGCATCAAAAATAACATTTAGCTGTCTTTCATTAATTATGAAAGAACTGTTAAGAACAATATTTTCAACAATTTCTACAATATTTACATTACTTAAATTCAAGCTATATTGATTTGCTTCAATTCTCGTTAAATCCAATAAATTATTTATCAGTTTAGTTAACCTTAAGCAATTTTGTTTTATTGAATTAACACTTTTATCAGCTCTTTCATCATTATCAAAGGTGTTTTTAAAGTGCAGTTCCATAAGTTGGGCTGCTCCATAAATAATATCTATGGGTGTTATCAGTTCGCTATACACACTCAAGAATAATTCATCATTAATTTTAATTTCTTTTCCCAATTTGTCAATTTTCTTAATTTCCTCATCATGTATAACATAGCTATCCACATTAGAATTGATACTTGCGACATTTGCAATATTGTTCATATTTGCTTTAGCGTCTTCATTTTTCAAATTACCTGAAAAAGGTATTACTATGCCTTCTTTTACATTTTGCATAAACAGTCCCCCTTTCGTAAATTTTCTTATGCTTGTTTCATATATACCAAAGTTTTCAAAAGTTAAAACACAAAAATAAAAAAATATACGTAAAAAATAAATAAAACAGCATATTTCTAAAAACATTGTACTACTTTTGTCGAAATTAATCATATATCAAAAAAATTTGTTCTGTTTATATCAGAACAAATTTTTTATTTATTAATACACAAACGCATATATTAAATTTTATTTTATTACACTTTTTCCCATAAGAAATTTATCAACTTCTCTTGCTGCAAGCTTTCCTTCTTGAATGGCCCAAACTACCAAACTTTGGCCTCTTCTCATATCGCCTGCTGCAAATAATTTTTCCACATTTGTATTAAAAAAACCATATTCAGCTTTTACATTGCTTCTTGAATCTCTTTCTAGCTTAAGTTCATCAATTATAGTATCTTCGGGTCCTAAAAATCCCATGGCAATAATTACTATATCCGCTTTCCAAATTTTTTCAGAGCCGGGAATTTCTTTAGGTACAACTCTTCCGGAATCATCCTTCACCCATTTAACTTCTGCGGTATGAACTTCTTTAACTTCGCCATTTTCATTTCCTGCTATTTTTTTTGTTGCTATATTATAGTTTCTTGGATCTTTCCTGTAAAGACTTATAGCTTCTTCCTGACCATAATCAACCTTAAGTTTTTTAGGCCATTCGGGCCATGGATTTGTTTCATCCACTCTCTCGTGAGGAGGCTCCGGCATTATTTCAAATTGAAAAACACTTTTGCAGCCTTGCCTGATAGATGTTCCCACACAATCAGTTCCAGTATCCCCTCCGCCAATTACAATTACATTTTTGCCTTTGGCATTTAATGCTTCAATTGATTCTTTATTTAATTTCAAAACATTTTTAGTGCTGTTAGTTAAAAATTCAATAGCAGGATAAACTCCTTTTAAATCTTTGCCTTCTACTTCCAGTCCTCTTGCTTTTTTAGCTCCGCCGCACAATACTACAGCATCATTTCTGTCAATTAATTCATTGGTTGTTATATCAGTTCCTGCTTCTACATTAAATACAAACTTAATTCCGGATTTTTTCATTAAATCAATACGCCTGTCAACTATTTTTTTATCCAGCTTCATATTTGGAATACCATACATCAATAGTCCGCCTGGTTTATCTTCTCTTTCGTAAACTGTGACATCATGTCCCACTGCATTTAAATAATACGCAGCTGATAATCCCGATGGCCCTGAACCTACCACAACTACTTTTTTTCCTGTTTCTTTAGTTTTTTTGACTTTTACCCAGCCTTCTTTATATGCTTTTTCAATTATTTCATACTCTATATCATGAATAGCAACTGGATCTGCAATATGACCTTCTGTACATGATCCTTCGCAAGGTGCCGGACATACTCTCCCTGTAAATTCAGGGAACGGATTTGTTCTTGTGAGCGTTTTAAAAGCAAGTTCCCATTGTCCTCTATAAACAAAATCGTTCCATTCAGGTATTAAGTTATGCATTGGGCATCCGGCTACCATGCCGCTTAAAATTATGCCTCCCTGGCAAAATGGAATTCCGCAGTTCATGCATCTGGCACCCTGAATTTGCAATTCTTCAGTATCCATGGGTAGTTTTATTTCATTCCAATCTTTTATTCTGTCTTTTGGATTCCGTTTTTTATGTTCTACTCTTTCATATTCTAAAAAACCAGTAGTTTTTCCCATTTATATTTACCTCCTCAGTTTACTTTGCAGCATTATTGTATCTTTCCTTAAATGCAAAACTTAAAGCTTCATGTCCTTCTAATCCCATGCTGTGTGCTTTATCAATGTTAATAATCATATCCTTATACTCAGAAGGAATTATTTTAGTAAATCTATGAGAATAACTTTCCCAATTATGAATAATCTTTTTGCCCTTTGGACTGCCAGTGTAATTAACATGTTTTTGAATTATTTCTTTTATTTCATCAACTTCTTTTTCAGATGTTATAGCTTCCATATCATTATCATTAATAGCGCTGTTGCAGTATTTTTCATCAAAATCCAATACATACACTGTACCGCCTGACATACCTGCTGCAAAGTTTCTTCCTGTTTTACCCAGTATTACAACTTTTCCTCCAGTCATATATTCGCAGCCGTGATCGCCCACTCCTTCTACAACTGCAGTCATACCACTATTTCTTATACAGAATCTTTCACCTGCTATACCATTGATATAAGCTTCACCTAAAGTAGCTCCATAAAAAGCTGCATTTCCTATAATTATATTTTCATCCGGAACAAAGTCAGAATCTTTAGGCGGATAAACTATAATTTTACCGCCTGACAATCCCTTGCCAATGTAGTCATTAGAATCTCCTTCAAGTTCAAGCGTCATTCCTCTAGGAATAAATGCACCAAAACTTTGTCCCGCAGCACCAACAAATGTTAGATTTACAGTATCATCTTTAAGACCGTTTTCTCCATATTGTTTGGATATTTCACTTCCAATTATTGTTCCGACAACTCTGTCCGTATTTCTGATTTTTAATTTAACATGAATTGGCTTTTGATTTTCCAGTGCAGGTTTAACCATTTTAAGAAGTTTTTTCATGTCCAGCGATTTATCCAGCATATGATTTTGTGGATGCATGTTGTATCTTCCTATATCTGCTCCTGCAAATGGCTGATATAAAGTTTGAGACAAATCAACGGTCTTGGCTTTCCAATTTGTAATATTTTCTTTTTGTTTAAGTTTATCTGTTCGACCAACCATTTCTTTTATTGTCCTGAAACCTAATTTAGCCATTATTTCTCGCAATTCTCTCGCCATAAATCTCATAAAGTTTTCAATATATTCAGGTTTGCCTGCAAAGTTTTTTCTTAACCGTTCATCCTGAGTAGCTATGCCCACAGGACAAGTATTAAGGTTGCAAACTCTCATCATTACACATCCCAGTACAATTAGAGGTGTCGTTGCAAAAGCAAATTCCTCTGCTCCCAACATTGCTGCTATTGCAATATCTCTTCCTGACAGAAGTTTCCCGTCTGTTTCAAGAGTAACTCTATCCCTTAAATCATTTAAAACAAGAGTCTGGTGTGCTTCTGACAATCCAAGCTCCCAAGGAAGTCCGGTATTTCTTATGCTGGTTCTTGGAGCAGCTCCTGTACCTCCGTCATATCCGCTAATAAGAATTACATCTGCTTTGCCTTTTGCCAAACCTGCAGCTACTGTGCCTACGCCTGATTCAGATACTAGTTTTATGTTTATTCTTGCATATCTGTTTGC
Organism: Sedimentibacter sp.; assembly: GCA_049656425.1. Lineage (GTDB taxonomy): Bacteria > Bacillota > Clostridia > Tissierellales > Sedimentibacteraceae > Sedimentibacter. The sequence continues at coordinate 10,537 of JBASLQ010000154.1, read as the reverse complement.
ATTTTTAAGGTCGTGTATAAGTTCTCCAATATCTTCAATAGAATATATGTCATGATGAGGAGGAGGTGATATTAAAGTAACTCCGGGTGTTGAATGTCTTACTTTCGCAATCTCAGGATATACTTTTAATCCCGGCAGCTGACCGCCTTCTCCAGGCTTTGCACCTTGCGCCATTTTAATTTGAATTTCTCTTGCACTTACCAGGTAATTGCTTGTTACTCCGAACCGACCGGAAGCAACTTGTTTAATTGCACTATTTTTTGAATCACCGTTTTCCATGATTTTAAATCTTTCAGAATCTTCTCCGCCTTCACCTGTGTTGCTTTTTCCGCCCAGTCTGTTCATTGCAACAGCAAGACATTCGTGAGCTTCCTTGCTTATGGAGCCATATGACATTGCTCCGGTTTTAAACTTTTTAACAATTGAATCAACGGACTCTACTTCTTCTATAGGTATAGCTTCTTTGGAATTATAATCAAATTCAAGAAGGTTTCTTAAAGTATATATTTTTTCTTCGTTAATTTTATCGGAATATTGCTTATACAAGTTGTAATTGCCTTCCCTGCATGATTTTTGAAGCATATATACAGTTTCAGGATTATACATGTGAGCTTCACCGTCATCAAGGCATTGGAAATAACCGCCGACTTCAAGTGTCTCAGTATATGGTGAATTTTCATCATAAGCGCTTTCATGTCTCATATGATTTTCAATAGCAATTTCTTCAAGGCCTATTCCTTCAATTCTTGACGGTGTTTTAGTAAAATACTTGTCAATTACTTCTTTTTTAATTCCTAATGCTTCAAAAATTTGAGCCCCGTGATAACTCCTGATAGTAGAAATACCCATTTTAGAAATAACTTTTAAAATACCTTTTACCATTGCCTTAATGTAATTCTTTTTGCCTTCTTCATAACTTAGTCCATCTAAAGCTCCATTTTCAGCTAAATCCTTAATTGTATCAAATGCTAAATATGGATTTATAGCAGTTACTCCATATCCTATAAGTGTGCAGAAATGATGGACTTCTCTTGGTTCTCCTGATTCCAGCACAAGTCCTACATTAGTTCTTGTTTCACCTCTTGTGAGATGCTGGTGAACTCCAGATGATGCTAAAAGTGCAGGTATAGCCGCAAAATCTTTGTTAACGCCTCTGTCGGACAAAAGAATTATATTTGCTCCTCTTAAGATAGCAGTGTCTGCTTCTTCAAATATTCTGTCCAAAGCTTTTTCCATAGCCATTGGGCCTTCAGATACTTTATAAAGTATTGAAATATTAGCAACTCTAAACTTATCATTATTCAAATTCTTAATGGTGTTAAGCTGTCTATTGGTAAGTATTGGATTTTCCATGAATAAACTTGCTGCATCATCACCGTCAGGATTTATTAAATTTCCGCTGTCTCCAAGTGATACACTTGTTGATGTTATTATTTCTTCCCTTATTCCATCTATTGGAGGATTTGTAACCTGAGCAAAAAGTTGTTTAAAGTAAAGATATAGCATTTGAGGTTTTTCAGAAAGCACTGCCAAAGGAGAATCAATCCCCATTGAGCCAACAGGCTCTTCACCAAAAACAGCTGTAGGCTGTATGCTTTTGCTTATATCTTCATATGTGTATCCAAATGCCTTTTGCTGCTGTATAATATCTTTTATTTTGTTTTCTTTTTCTGGTACTGCCGGTAAATCACTAAGATTAACTATATGTTTTTTATTCCATTCTTCATAAGGATGAAGCGTTGATACATATTTTTTTAATTCATCATCAGAGATTATTCTTTTTGATTTTGTATCAATAAGGAGCATTTTGCCTGGTTCAAGTCTTCCTTTATATTTTATATTATCATTATCAATGTCAATAACTCCAACCTCTGAAGCCAATATAATTCTGTCATCTTTTGTAATATAATATCTTGAAGGCCTTAATCCGTTTCTGTCCAATATTGCGCCTATTACATCACCGTCAGTAAAAGCCATTGCTGCGGGACCGTCCCATGATTCCATTAAAAAATTATTAAATTTATAAAATTCTCTCTTTTCTTTAGACATGAGTTTGTTTTTTTCCCATGGCTCCGGAATCATCATCATAATAGATTCCTGTAATGACCTGCCTGTAAGATATAAAAATTCCAGACAATTATCAAACATAGAAGAGTCACTGCCTGATTCATCTATAATAGGAAACACTTTTTGTACATTGTCAAAATAAGGAGATTTCATACCTTTTTGCCTTGCATTCATCCAATTAACATTACCCCTGATTGTATTTATCTCTCCATTATGCACTAGATATCTGTTAGGATGAGCTCGTTCCCAGCTTGGAAACGTATTTGTGCTGAATCTTGAATGAATCATGGCTAAGGCAGATTTAAATTCAAGGTCAGAAAGATCAAGATAAAAATTCCTTAGTTGTTCAGATGTTAACATTCCTTTATAAACAATCGTTTTAGAAGAAAGGCTTGCAAAATAAAATATTCCTCCATTTTGTTCACTCATAGGCCCAATTGTTTTTTCTGCTCTTTTCCTTATTACATAAAGTTTTCTCTCAAAATTCATATAGTCTGATATACTGTCATTCTTCTTGATAAAAACCTGAATTATTCTAGGCATTGAAGCATTGGCCTTCTCTCCTATTATGGTACTGTCAACAGGTACATCTCTCCATCCTAAAACTTCCTGCCCTTCTTCAGCAGCAATATCAGTAAAGGTTTGTATTTGAATATTCCTGAATTTGTCATACTTGTGAGCAAATATCATGCCTACAGCATAGTTTCCTTCTTCCGGCAACTCAAAATCAAGAACTTCACATTCTCTTTTAAAAAAATCATGTGGTATCTGAACTGTTAGTCCGGCTCCATCACCAGTGTGTTCATCAGCACCGCTTGCTCCTCTGTGACTCATGTTTTCCAAAACTGTTAAAGCGTCATCGACAATGTCATATGATTTTTCGCCATTTATATTAACAACAAACCCCATACCACATGCATCGTGTTCAAACATGGGATCATAAAGACCTTGTTTTTTAGGTATTCCATAATTATTCATGCTGCACTCCCCTATAATTTACTTGTTACTTTTAAATATTGAATATTATTATAATTTATTTTCTATAATCATACAAGCATTATTTTAATATTATGTAACATTTTTATTTAAATTTTTAAAATTAAAATTTTGCGTCATGTTTTAATGCATATTTTTAGCTATAAAGCAGTATAATCATCTATTTATTAATTTATCGTAATATTTATAGCGTTTACCTCTTGATTCATTTTTAGAAATCTCTTTTTTCATGACCACATTTAAGAATTACTTGTTTCAATTATATTTCTTAATAATTTAACTTATTTTAATTTATTGAATATTTAAAGATTAATTCTATAAATCACAAATAAAAAAGATTGTTCTAATATTTCGAACAATCAGTTTGATGACAAAGTAAATTTTCCGACCTTGTCATTCTGAGGCATAGCCGTGTGTCTTCTTAATTGTGTTGGCTTCTACATGTGTAGCATCAATGCTAACTCCTGTCCCTTTGATAATTCCTTTCTCTATACATTGTCTTACAATTTAAATGTAGTTTCAGTCAGCGCACCGCCTTTGATATTATCTTTAATACAAACCACCTTCCTCTTTACTGCGTTTACTATAATAAATATATCGCTAAGCGTAGTAAATGCCAATATCTCCCAATGATTGTAGGAAGTACCATGCATAAGATACTTTGACATCATATAAAAAAAAGACTTTCGTTTAAGTCATTATGCTGACTATACGAAAACCTCTATGATTAATATTAAGTTTTAAATTAATTTTCTTTTACAATTTCATGGCTAAAAGGTTTTTGATATTACTTCACTTTTCTTTGCAGAAAATATTGCCTTTTGATTCGGAGTCTAAATAGGTTATACCATCTATATACAAACTCATATATTGCCATTTCATCAGCTGATTTGAATGTAAACAAATTTATTTTATCTTTAATATTATTCTTTTAACACCCCGAATTTATATATAATGCGACACATTATTTGATTTCTCAGCCCAATGGAATCCCCCCGATAATCCTCTATTTCTTTTATGTTTAAGTTTAAATAAAGATTTAGTTTTCTATTGAGCTTAATATTTAATCTAACTGCTGAAATTTGTAATCTTTTCAGATCTATTACCGTCATATTTCTCCGCATTCATAAACTTGTTTTATGAATGCTTACTTTTTACCTTATTCCAACCCCACCTGATTCCTTAATTTCCCCAATACAAGCATAAAAGCCAAAACATCAATTGCTAAAGTAATGCTCATTGAAATTTGTTTCTGCTCCACAAGCCAAAATAATACAGCCAGTCCAATCAAAAAGCTTAAAATAATGTATGTTCTTTTTTTATAGATTTGTTTTTCATTTTGGTCTAGTGGTTTGTTTATGTCCTCCATCGGTGCAAATAGCATTATAATTCCTGCTGAAATCGTTGTAATAGCAATTAAATTGAATGCGTTCCAAAAGAGAAGTCCTATTACCGAAACAACAACTACAATCATAATTATTGAAAAAATATAACATCCAAAAGATGTTTTTGCATGATAACCACCTGCATTTGATCTTAGTGGTATATATGCTGCAAGGAAAATTATGATTTCGGTTTCTCTATTAAAAAGAAAACCTATCAATATTGCTGTAAGTATATTTGCTAAAAGTATAAAGCCTTGATGAAAACCATATACATACAACTCTTTATCTTCAGCGGCTATTATTAAATTTTGCACCATTAAAATTACAATTTTCTCTGAAATCATACACATGCTTAAAACTTACGAAGTTTCTCTGCGCCTGTTGGCAGTATTGGCTGATGTGCAACGAATAAACAAGCTGTATTAACATTCAAAGCTGTTATCATCAATGCAAAACCCGCTAAAATCGTTCCGAATTTTATTACATATTTTTTCATTAGCTTTATCCTCCTTCTTTTGAATTTTTTTCTTAGTATATCACATTTCTAAATTTGTGCCGTTTGATGTAACGAAATGTATATATTTTTGTAACCGAATGTTATTTTAATCTTTAAACAGGCAACAATATTGTAACTTTGAAAATTTTATTATCGTAATGCACTGACATATGTCCATCATTTCTGTTGACAACATCTTTGACACTCTTTAAGCCAAACCCATGATTTTTTGTATCATCTTTAAGAGTTTCAAAACTGCCATTTTTTTCTTTTATTATTTCACTGAATGAATTAGAAATTGTTATTAAAATATTGTCCTTATTATAATTAATTTTAACAGAAAATTTTTTTACATCAGTGCATTTTTTTAATGCTGTAATTGCATTATCAAGCAGATTTCCGAGTATAACGGTCATATCATATGATGATATACTTATTTTTTGCGGAACATTAATTTCAACCTCCGGTTCTATATCCATATCTCTAATAGCTTGTAACTTATAATTTAAAATACTGTCTATAATAAAATTTTCTGAATTCGAATATTTTTTTTTAGCATCAACCGAAAAAATTATATCGTCTATGTATTCACTGGCACTGATAGTTTCATTATTTAAATATAAATTTTTCAAAGTAATCATATGATTTTTCATATCGTGCCGAACGACTTGTACATCATCAAGTGATTGCTGCATCAATTCAAACTGCTTTTCATATGCTTTGTTCTGTTGCTGCAAAAGAATCTCTTCTGTTTTTGTTGCAAATGACTTATACAAATTATCATACAAAAACAGTACCACAAAGTTAGTTCCTAAAATAGTAATAATCAATGTTATTACTTTAAACTGGCTAAAATTTCCTTGAGCAAGAAGTATTATAAATTGATACAATGAGGCTGATGAAATAAATATTGTGCTAAACCAGTAAAAATTAGGTACAGGGATATCATTTTTAATATTTTTTAGGTTTGTAAGTACAGTTACAATCAGCAAAGACACAACGCGTATCAATAACATTCCAATTGCAGAATCATACGAAGTATGTTCAAAAACAGGTATTGCAAAGTAACCTGTAAAAGCAGCAACCAAAACTTCAACGCACATTAAAATCATATACGCCAAAATCGCTGAAATAATTCTTTTTTTGAAAGTTGATTGATAATTTAACGTTAAACAGAAAAACAAAAAAATATTTACTGACATCATCACAATAGGTACTCTTGCTATAAAAAATGTCAATGAACTTATAAAATAGTAGGTGATGTACGAAAAAATCTCCGTCTTTTTACTTGTACATAATTCATCAAAAAACACCCTCATCAGTTTATATATTATATACGCGCCGAATATGTTTGTTATTGCATACGTAATTTCATATAAATCAATCAATTGTACATTTCCTCCTCATATGCAATTTGAAATTCTTTTATTTCTTTCATATTCAATCTGCTAAGAGGAATAGTATCTCCGTTACATACTTTAATTTCATCCTTTTTTATACTAAGAACGTTATTATAATTTACAATATATGAGCGATGGGGTTTAATAAACCGATTTTTTGAAAGCCGCTTATAAACATCATCCATAGTATCATAAAAATACAATGTTTCCTTAATCGAAACTAGTTTGATTTCTCTCCTTATACTTTCAAAATATATTATTTCCTTAACAGGTATTTTATAAATCTGTTGACCTATCTTAAATGAAAACATCTTGTTTTCTTTTTCAAGAATTTTTATAGCAAGCTGCAAATCTTTTATCACTTTTTCCCTGTTTAAGGGTTTTGATAAAAAATGCAGCGGCTGAACTTCAAACAATTGTCTGTCATAACTGTTTTTTGAAGAAATATAAACTATTTTTGTTATGTAATCTTCTAATTCACATCGTATAACCTGTCCAACTTCCACACCATTAATTTTACCAAGCTCAATATCCAAAAAGATTAAATCTAAAGTATTTTCATTTTTTATATATTTAATCAAATCTTCACCTGAATAAAATGATTCAACAGTTAATTCCTCGTTTGTCTGTTTTTGAAAATCTAAAATAATATTTTCAAGCTCTGAACAAACTGCATAAACATCATCGCATACAGCAATTCTTATCATAAGTGTCCTCCCCGGCTCAAAATCAATAATTATTACAAGAGTCTTCAATGCTTTTTAGTACCGATATATATCAAACTTAATTGCAATTTTCCATTACTATGGATATCACTCCTTAATATCATTTTTTGACACTGACTGAATTTTTCTTAAAGGTATTCCTAACCTTTCGTTAATTTCTTTATGTGGTGCATTGTTTTGCAATAGATATTTAATAAATATATTTTCATCCTCAATACTATGGTATTTGTGAAAATACACTTCTTTTAAAACATCACAAACCGTAACAGGACCTTTTGTCCTTATAATTGAATTTCTTACGGTGCTATTAACTATGGTTTTTATTTCAGAATGACTAAACCCAACAAGCGCACCTTCTAACTGTTCTAACTTTTTTTCATTTTCTAGAATATTGTTAGGTGCGGAATTAAAAAATATTTTTAGAAGCTCACCAATTTCTTCTTTGTGCGGCTTTTCTAGTGTTATTACTTTCGAAAATCTTCTCCAAATTGCTGGATCTAGTAATTCGTGATGATTAGTTGCCGCTATAAGAATACTGTTGTTATTCAATCCATCTATATTTTGAATCAAACTATTGACTACTATTTTTAGTTCACCTAGTTCGTTTTTATCATCCCTAAGCTTAGCTATTACATCAAATTCGTCTAAAAACAGAATGCATTCACGCTTAGCAGCATAATCAAAGATTTTACGTATATTTTTAGCTGTATTTCCCAATAAAGAAGAAATCAAACCGTCTAGCCGAGCTGTAACTAAAGGCAATTCAGTTATAGCTGAAATATACTGAGCCACTGTAGTTTTACCACATCCTGAAGGTCCATATAGTAATAATGAATTTGAAGAATCAACTCCAGCCTTTAGAAGATTATCTCTGTGTTTGTAACATTCAACAAACCCAGAAATTTCTTCTGCGGCATATTTACTTAGAACTATGTTAGATATGTCAATCTGCGGCATAGTTATTTCGACTATGTCCATGCGACTTTCAGCATCTACGGGTTTCGTGGCGAGACTATCAAGAGAAGTAAATGCTCCTTTTTTGTTTGCTAAAACAGAACGAATTTTTTTTGTTAATGCAGCTTCACCTTGTTTTTCTAGATTATCAGCTAATACTATAGCGTAATTTTGAACTTTTTCTTTGTCTCCGATGAGACCGCCTTCTATTATTTTAACTATTTCAGTATACAAATTAATCATCCACTCCTTTGCCGTTATATTATATGTTAATTTTATATATTTGTCAACAAAACGTTATTTAAGTCTTCAAAAACGTTGTTGCATATCGATTAAACGTTATTGCTTTTTAGTTTTTTGTTATTCAATTCCACAAGTAGTTTTTGTTTATTACTGTTAAGAATCTTACTTTACTTCATGTCAATTCTGTAAATCAACTATACACAAAGGACGGTATCCGTTAGGAAGCCGCCCTTTTTAATTTTATTATAAACATTTTATTTTATAGTATTTATACCGAAATCTCAATATTATTTTTTGATTATTTTTCCTTGTATAGTACTTTCCAGATTAAGATATTTGCCCGGAGTATCGGGAAAGCTCTCCACATGGCTCAGATTAGACAAGTTTACTAAATAAATCTCCCTTGCTTTATCATATGACTGTTTAAGATTAAATTTATTTTCTATTGTGACAGGTACTGTCATGTTTTCCTTGTCGTTATCAAACAAAGCATTGCTGATATTAAAACAGTTGACATAAGCTTTCCTGATATGCAGTTCTTTTTTCTTTTCTGATGCACTCTGCTATGACTTTTAACCTGGCATCTTTAATCTTATCCAATTGCTTTAATCTTTTATCAGAAACAGTCTCGTTTGACAAGGCAGAATAATAATTATCAGCATTATAGAATAAAGGTTCAATTTTATCTTTGTATCTTTCCAATAATTTGTCGGCTATCAGAAGACCTTCAGGGTCAAAGTCACCCGAATAATAAAATTTGCAGTCATTTTTGCTAAGCATATCCAATATCATTAATGTTGATAGATTAATTTGCCCATTGGAGCAAATCAAAGTAAATTTGGTATTTTCTTTCGACAGAAGCTCATAATATTTCATAAATACTGTAGGATTTTCTAATATTATTACTTTTTTGTTCAATGGCTTTAAGATATGCAGCTTATTTAAATTCACTAAAGACATTGCAAAAGGCTCATATCTGTCGGACAAACTGTTCCACCCTTCATGCCCATTTAGAATATTACCGTCATATGAATATGCATACACACCAGCAACTAATGTATTATTGGATAAATCATCCTTTAATATATTGTTTTCATACAGTAAAGCATTTTTTTCCTCCGCATTAGCCGGAATTTTAGCACCGCTTTTTTTGCATAAATAATATGTCAGTATTTTGTTCAAAAATGTAGTTTCATCTAATGCATGCGGATTATTTGTTGTCTCTGAAGCTAATATAGCCAATCTTATTTTAGATTCACCTTCTGTTTTACTAATAATACGATTTAAATAGATTAATTCTTCTAATAGTATATCACCCACGCCATCATTATTGAATTTGCCGCTGATTAAATTATAACTGCCGCTGCTTTTACTGCTGAATATGTCTACCACAAAGTTATAAATATTTTCATCTGTGCAATTTTTTAATTTTTCAAAAAAAATTTCTCTTTTGATTCTGTCATCTTCTTTTAAATCTCTTTTTATTCTGATCTGTTCCCCGAAGTACAGACACAGAAAGTCATAGAAGTCAACATCTTCAAATTTTGTGTCCCTAAAGGATTCTGCCAAATCATTGACCTTTATTATATTTGATTTATTAAGATAAACCTTTTGCCCCAGTAAATTTATCAGGGCTGATTTTTCTTCATCTGTAATATTATCCAGCTTTATGGTACCGCCAAAGGTTCCAATACTTATATATTTTTCTTTAACTTTTGAAAAAATTCTTTTGTATGCCTTATTACTTTTAAAATAAGAGACACACTCCGCAAGTAATACATCACTCATATTATCGCACCATTTCTCTGTATTTGCCATTCCATTTATATCTGATAACCGTTACAAATTTTGAATTGTTAGGTCTGATAATTTCTGCAATAGCTAATTTAGGCACAGTATCATAATCCCCCCACAGTACCTGGGAATTTACTATGAAACTTAAATCTAATTCTACAAGCAGTCTGAACATATCCCTGATATTCTTAGAATCTACCCCTGCAAATGCTTCATCCAGCGATATAATTCTAGGGCTGTCCTTCCTCGCAGCTCCATATCTGGCATATACGGCAGAAAATAAAGGAACATACATGGCCATTGCTTTTTCTCCGCCGCTGAAGGTGAAAAACGCATTGTTGGTAAGCTCTTTTTTTCTTTCATTGGTTTTAGTATAGTATAGTTGAAATTCAAACCAGCCTCTATAATCCAATATTTCTTTTATTGTAGCATGGAAGCTTTTTGTTTCGCCCTTATCAAGCATAGCTGCCCTTGCTC
>JBASLQ010000153.1:0-3086 GCA_049656425.1 Sedimentibacter sp. | reverse complement strand
TGACACTACCATATATGTATTATTGCCAATTACTGATTGCTTTTTCATTATGTAGCCCTTTTCCAAAGTTATGCTGGAAATGCAATTATCACAAATTTTATTTGTGCAAAAAACATCATAACATTTTTTTCCAACAATGTCGCCTAAATCTTCCTTCATTTTCTTATTGGCATACAATACCATATTATTTTTGTCAACTACTCTTACCCAGTCAATCATGCCATCAACGATGCTTAACTGATCCTCACTTATTTTCTTGACATACTGTTCCATAAGATCACTTCCTTGATTTAGATTTAGATTTAGATTTAGATTTTTATTTTTTTTCCTTTACATAATTGAATAATAATTGCCCGATTTTTTCAGCATTGTGTCTGATATAATTTTTTCTGATTTCAATAAAGTTGCTGCTTATTACTTTTATATTCATCTCTTCAAGCTTTTTTATCTGCTCATCATCAATAAGCACTTGTTTTGCACCTTTAAACTTATAATTTTCTATGGCGCTTTCTGAGATGAGCTCATCATTTGCTATTACATAGTCTATTAAATACCTGTTGCTGTGCTTTATAATCGCATTTACATGGTCATATACATTATAATTATCTGTCTCTCCAGGCTGAGTCATAACATTGCATATATAAAAAACAGTTGCTTTAGATTCTGAAATTATGGTTGGAATTTTATCTACTAAAATATTTGGAATTACACTTGTATAGAGACTTCCCGGTCCAAGTATTATAATATCAGCTTCCTGTATATCCCTTACTGTTTCATCCAATGGCTTGCACACCTCAGGTACAAGGGAAATTGTGTCTATTTTGCAGTTTAATTTACTCACATATCCAGGAATATCTTTTTCTCCTAATATACAATCTCCGTTGTCAAGATATGCTTTAAGCTGCGCATCCTGAAGCGTCATTGGAAGGACCTTGCCTGATAATCTGAAAATACTTCCTATTTCTTTTAAAGCATGCTCATAATCTCCGAATATTTCATACATGGCTGCAATTAGAAGATTACCAAAGCTTTGTCCATTTAAGTATCCATCTTTAAAACGGTGTTGCATAAGGCTTACCATCGTTGGTTCAATATCTGACAAAGCAATAATGCAGTTTCTCATGTCTCCCGGTGGCAGCATTCCAAGATCTTCCCTCAGTACACCCGAACCTCCTCCATTATCTGCAACGGTAACTATTGCAGATATGTCCTTTGAGTGTTTCTTCAATCCTCTAAGCAGAATAGAGAGCCCTGTTCCTCCGCCAAATACTACTATTTTCATAAAAAACCTCTCTTATTTTTCAACATCTCTGTGATTTAAAAGAACTCTGTAGTTTTCGCCGCTCAATATGGATGCTATATGGTTTGAAATTGTTACAGAACGATGCTTTCCACCTGTACAACCAATAGAAATTACAAGATTTGATTTTCCTTCTTTTATGTAGTGAGGCAAAAGGAAAAGTATCAAATCTGTAAGTTTTTCTATAAAAATTGATGTAGTTTCAAATCCCATAACGTAATCCTGCACATTTTTATCATTTCCAGTAAAATGTTTAAGTTCTTCCATATAAAACGGGTTTGGCAAAAATCGCACATCAAAAACCAAATCCGAATCTTGGGGAATACCATATTTATATCCAAAGGACATTACGGTAACATTTAAATTAAAAGAAATATTTCCTTGTACAAAAATATTTAACAGTTCTTCCTTTAATCTCCCGATTTTCATATTTGTTGTATCTATTATATAATCCGATCTTTTTTTTACTTCATCCAAACTGATTCTTTCTTCACGTATGCCGTCAATTATAGTTCCTGTTGTGCTGAGAGGATGCGGACGCCTTTGCTCTTTGTATCTTTTCACCAATTCATCATCTGAAGCATCAAGAAAAAGAATACGGTATTTAATGCCTTTATTTTTCAACTCATCAAGGCTGTTGAACAAATCTTTGAAAAAAATACCGCCTCTTATGTCAGCCACAACCGCTACCTTGTATACATCTTTTGATGAACTTTTACACAGCTCAGCAAAATTAGGAAGGAGAGCCGGAGGCATATTGTCCATACAGTAATAATTTATATCTTCTAATATTTTTATTGTCTGGCTTTTTCCTGCACCAGACATCCCTGTGATAATTACACACTCCATATTCTCCCCTCTTTCTATTTTAAATTTACTATTCTTTTTAAATCTATGCCAGCATCTTCTGCAGCTTTTAATCCTTTTTCAAAACTTCCAACTTTGTCTTTAATGTGTGAATCACTGTTTATAACAAACTTCACATTATATTTTGAAGCTGTTTTTATTTCCTCGCTGTTCAAATGGCCATGACTGTTATTTATTTCAAGAAGCGTTCCTGTTTTTTCTGCTGTCCTGGCTATTTTATCAATATCCAGCGGTATTTTGTCACCAGGATGAGTTAATATATTTATTTTATAGTTATTCATTGCTTTAATAAAAGCTTCTGTGTTTTTTCTAGTCATTTTTTCATTTATTTTTTTATTGTATCTTCCTAAATAATTCATAACTATAAAATTCCAAAAATCTCCTGTTGATGAAAACAAAGCTCCTAAATGGTATCCGCACAATATAATATCACAGTGCTTTAAAATTTCTTCATTTATATCGGTTTTTCCATTATAGTCAAGTATGTTAGCTTCAACACCATACAGTATTTTCAGCTGTGGATACTTCCTGCGCATTTCTATTACTATGTTTTTAGCTTCGTTTATTTTGCTTTCCAGTATACCATACAAATAATGCTTTGGTCCGTGGTCAGTAATTGCAATTTCCTCCAAACCAAGTTCAACAGCTTTTTCAACTATTTCTTCAATAGTAGATTTGCCGTGATTACGTCTTGAATATGTGGAATGTATGTGATAATCAGCTGTTAATTTCATAAAACCTCCTAACAATAGATTACAATTGCTTATCTATGCTATAATTCTGTTCCTACTATTTTTATCTCAGGCTCTAAAATTATGCCGAATTTATCATTCACAGTGCTTATTACTATGCGCATAAGCTCAAGAACATCTTCACAGCTGGCATTATCCCAGTTAACAATAAAACCGCTGTGTTTATC
>JBASLQ010000152.1:0-1705 GCA_049656425.1 Sedimentibacter sp. | reverse complement strand
GCTATGACCCCATAAGATGATGCCAGACTTATTTGTCCAGTTATATTATTGAAATTATTAAAGAAATGTTCAATGTCATCTAATTCAGAAATTATATGTTTTGCCCTTTCCAGCAATAATTCACCATATTCCGTTTGTGTTAATCCAGTTGAAGTTCTGTAAAAAAGAGGAATTTTTAATTCTTGTTCAAGATTTATAATAATTTTGCTTAATCCTTGGGGCGTAATATATAAAGCTTTTGCTGCCTTTGTTATACTTCCATCTTGACACACTTGCAAAAAACTTATTAAATCTTTTGTATTCATACAAGCATACCTTTCTTTGTGAATATATTTAATCAAAACTATATTTAATTGTTTTTATTATATATCATTTTTTAAAAATAACAACATTTTATTAATTTATCTGACTTAATATAAATTAATTACAGTACTTATGACAAAAAGCAGGACTTATAGTCCTGCTTTTTGAATATTATTTTTTTATCTCTTCTATAATATCGTCCAATAGATTATTGACATTGTTAAGCAATATTTGAAATTCTTCCTGCTCAATGTTGTCAATGTGTATGCCTATTGTTACAGTAACAGTGCATTCAAGTTCGGTTGCTATATATTTTGCTGCAGTATATGAAAGTTCATCTTCTCTGTGCCCTTGAACACATATAACACTTGTTGAAGCAGTGCGTTTCTTTCCGAACTTATATTCAAGTCTTGGCACCGCAATTGCCATTGCTCCAATATGATACTTTTCCCCGCCGCCTATGGTTATATTTAAATCTTTCCCGCAGCGAACAACAACTGCTTCCACTATATATTTTCCGCTTCCTTTACTTTTTTTAATGCTCTGTATCATCTCCGGTTCCTTCCCATGCAATAAATTTTTTATGGTCAAGTCCAAACTGCATCAATATTTTTCCAATTATATGGTTAATTTGCTCTTCTATTGTTTGAGGATTATTATAAAAAGTTAGAATAGGCGGAATAATTACGCAGCCTAAATCAGAAGCTTCCTTCATATTTCTTATATGAATTTTTCCAAAAGGCATTTCACGAGGAACCAATACAACACGTCTGTTTTCCTTCAAACAAACGTCAACAGACCTAATGAGCAGATTTTCTGCATATCCGGTTGCAATTCCAGACAAAGTCTTCATGCTGCAAGGTATTACAATCATTCCGTCAGTTTTAAACGAACCACTTGAAATTGAAGCAGCCAGGTTTTTATTGCTGTGAACATAATCTGCTAATTTTTCAACTTCTTCAATTTTTAACTTTGTCTCAAGCCCAAATGTTACTTTTGCACCTTCAGAAATAACTAAATGTATCTCGCAATCCGGATATGCTTTCAAAGCTTTTAATAAATGATATCCCAGTATAACTCCGCTGGCGCCGGAAATTCCAACTACTAAACGCATAATAATTTCTCCTTAAGTTTAAAATAATCCTATCATTTTCCAATAAGGAACTTCTATCGCAACTGTAATAATAAATACTACAGCTATCAAAGGAACTCCCAAACGCATAACTTCTTTTTGTGTATACATACCATTTTCTTCACCTTGTCCAACTAGAATATTCAAGTGGTGGAAAGGCAATATATACTGGATTCCAATTGCAGAATATACTAACAATGTTGTAACTACAGGACTGATTCCCATAGGTTCTGTAAATATTAACAGCGCTGGTATTGCTATACCCATTAC
>JBASLQ010000151.1:0-5929 GCA_049656425.1 Sedimentibacter sp. | reverse complement strand
CTGCATACCGTTATTAAAAAATTTTCTAAAGTATGAGGATTTTGTAAACATTTAGATGATAAGTCAGGTTTAATATTCCCATATACAAAAGCTGCCTTATCCAATTCATTGTTTTTCTTTAAATTTTTATATAGTATTTTTGAAATAACTATATGTGATAAAAAGTTCAATTCACTCCCACACCCTTTCGCTAATTAGTTTTTTAATATCATAGTTTAATATTAGTAAGTTAGTATAAAAATTGTTGCAATATTAAGTTAAAATTGCGTTAAAAGTTTGTAAAATTATGTGGTGTTTTTTATTAAAAAAATCATCAGTTCATGGATAGCTGGGGAATATGTTGCAAGTTCAGATTTTGATATTGCAACATATTTAAAGAAAAAAAAGATAGCAGTTACAGTTATCTACTATCTAATATTATATTGCAGGCTTGATTTTTTATAAATATAATCTGCTGCTATTATTGTATAAATTAAATATTTCGTCAAATAGATTATATGAGGAACATGCTAAAAATGCAACAGGTTTACCTGTTAAGCATAGGCATCTCTTGTCTAAAGTACCGTAATATCCACCACATTCTTTAAGTATTATACCAGCTGCAGCAAAATCCCAAACTTTCAATTTTGCTGACACATATATTTGAATTTCTCCTGAAGCAATTTTGCAAATTGAAAGAGAAGCTGATCCTAACGAGCGATGACCTCTTATATCTCTGGCAATATTAAAAAACAGTTTATTATATTCATTATAAAAAATCTGCATGCTGTTAAGGCTGACATCTAATATACAATCTTTTAATGATGTTTGTCCAAGATTGTTTAATCTTTTGCCATTCAGATAAGCACCTTTGCCGGTTATTCCTAAATAAAAATCGTCTTTCATCACATCATATACTATACCAAATACAGGATTTTCATCTTCGTACAATGCAATTGATACTGCAAAGTTCTTTTTAAAACATACAAAATTAGTAGTACCATCTATAGGATCAATTATCCAGATTAACCCACTCATTTCTTCGTCATTTATTTTCTCTTCAGAAATAAATTTATGCTTTGGATATTTTAATTTCAAATTTGCTAATAAAAAATTTTCTATTTTCAAATCATATTCTGTTACTAAATCTCTTTGATCTTCTTTATAATCACATTCAATATTACCTTCAATTGCTTGTTTTAAAATATTTCCGGATTCCAGTACTAATTGCGTCGCATAATTAATCATTTCTAATTTATTATTTTCTGAAATCATAACAATTCACCTACAAAATTAATTGGAACAGTAATCTTTCCCATGGAGGATGTTCCACCATAGCTTCCGTGAAAATCACTCCCTCCGGTTAAAATAACCTTGTGTTTTACCGAATATTCTAATATTTTAATAAGATCCTCAGGATTATGGTCTTCATGATATAGCTCTATGCCATCTAAACCACTGCTCCACAGTTCCTCCATTATTTCATATGAATCAAGTTGTCCGGGATGAGCAAGAACTACCTTGCCTCCATCTTTTTTAATAGCTTCCATCGCTTTAAAGGCATCCACATATTCTATATCACCGGAGCATATTCCTCCGTTTTTAAAAAGCTTGTGATATAAGTCAGAATAAATTTCAGAACAATAACCTTTATCCATTAAAGCAGCCATAATGTGCTGCTTGTAAATACAGGTACTGTATTTTGCTTTCGCCTGAACCTCTTCTAAGCTAATGTTATAATTATTGTCTATAAGAATATTGATTTGTCGTAAACTGTTTTTGTTTCTTTTTTCAATTAATGGATTGCATAATGCTTTTATATTCTCTGCCTTTAAATTGAAGTTATAACCTAAAAGGTGTACTTTTTTATTTCTTTTATAGTCATATGCTGATATTTCAATTCCGGGAATAATATAAATTCCTTCTTTATTTCCAAATTCTATAGCTTCTTCTAATCCTTCTGTGGTATCGTGATTTACAATACCTATATATTTTATATCATTTTCTTTAGCAATTTGAATTGTTTCTTCTATGGAATAATCACTGTCTGATATATTCGTATGAACATGTAAATCTACTTTCACTTTAGTCACCTTCTATTCATTAATATTGAAATAATTTAAAAATTTACCCACATCAAAAAAATCGTTAAAATTATTTTCTAAAGTTTTTCTATCCCAATCCCACCAATTTGTTTCCATAATCTTTTTGATTGTTTCATCATTAAATCTCATTTTTATAATTTTAGCCGGGACACCTGCAACTATAGCATAGGGAGGTATATCTTTAGTCACAACTGCACCTGAACCTACAACAGCACCTGTTCCGATTTTTACCCCGGCCATGACGAGAACTCCATGACCCAGCCATACATCATTGCCTATTTCCACATTGTCAGTCCTTCTCCAGTCAAAAAATTCATCATCATCTTGTATATCAAATCCATATCGAACTCTTCTGTAGGTGCAGTGATGCTGAGTTACTCTCCATGTGGGGTGATTGCCGGGATTTATTCTTACATGAGATGCAATTGAACAAAATTTGCCTATTTTTGCATAGTGAGCTGTTGCATCTCCTGCAAAATAAGTATAGTCCCCAACCTCGGATTCCAGTATATTAACTCTTGGTCCGATGTCAGTCCAACTTCCTAAGCTGCTGTTTTTAATTGTAGCAGTCTTGTGAACTGTTGGTATTTCAGTTAATATCTTTTCATTATTTTTTTGTCCTTCAGGAACAACTAAATCATAATCATAAAACATACTAATTCTCCTGTCTTTTATTATTTGCTATGATACTGAAACCAATTGGTTTTCCAACATGTCAAATCGGCTGTCAGCCAGGGCTTTGATGGCATCTTTGTCATGAAATACTCCAATCATCGTTGTTCCCGATTTCTTGGCATCTAAAATAAGCTCAAAAATAATTTCCTTTGAATTAACGTCTAAGGATGCAGTTGGTTCGTCTAACAGCAAAAGTCTAGGTTTTGCTGTTAGAGCCAACAGAATATTAAGCCTTTGTTTCTCCCCGCCGCTAAAGGTCGATGGATACATATTCCAAAGGGTTTTACTTATTCCTACTTTATCTAAATAGTACTCTGCTATCTTTTTTGCTTCATTTTCAGATACTGATTTAGTAGAAATCTTATTAGTCAGAATTTCCAGTGCAGATACTCTGGGGATAACGCTCAAAAACTGAGATATATATCCAATCTCAGTTTTTCTTAATTTTAAAATTGTCTGGTCATCAGCTTTTGCTAAATTAACTTCCGATCCATCCTTTTTGGAATAAATGACTGAACCCTGTGTTGGTTTATAAGTTCTGTAAATACATTTAAGAAGAGTTGACTTGCCTATTCCGCTTGCACCTGTAATAGCCAATAATTTTCCGTCGTAAGCTGTAAATGTTACATCACTAAATCCCTCAATAACAAGGCCATCTCTAATATGCATCTTAAATTCTTTCGTTAACTTATTTACTTTAAGCATATTTGATCCTCCTGTAATTCAACTCAGAAACTAATTGACCATCTATGAAAACTTTTGTTATGGCCGGTTTGCCGTCTAATATTTTAATTAACAGCAAATCTGCTTTTTTACCTTTTTCCACAGATCCAAAATCTTTAGCAATACCAACTGCCTTAGCGGGATTTAAAGTAACCATATTTATACTTTCCCACAATGGAATATTATATTGCATATTAAGCTTAAAAACAGCGTGGAGCATAGCAGATGGATAATAGTCTGAAACCATAATGTCTGCAGAGCCATCCAATATTGCTTCAATAGCCGTTAAATTACCTGAATGTGATTTGCCTATCAACACATTTGGTGCTCCCACTACAATAAACATACCTTCTTCCTTTGCCTTTCTAGCCACACTTAATTCTACCGGAAATTCGCTGATGCCAGCTTTCAATACAGAATTAACATATTCAATTTTTGCTTCAGTGTCATCATCATGAGATGCTATTGGAATTCCCTTCTCATGAGCAATCTGGGCAGTTTTCTCGATTTTATCCCTGCTGAGTATAGGTACAGACATTCTTTTCTCAATCAACTTATCTATTTGTTCATCTCCTAAATTTGGTTGATGATTTAACATATTTTCCCTGTAACCTACTAGGTCTCTATATTGTCCTTGTCCAGGCGTATGATCGATAAATGACAGCAGATGAACATAGTCGTTATCAATGTAATCCATTAATGTATCATAGCCTTCGCAGTTTCTTATATCAAATCTGCAATGAAATCTGTGGCGAATTAAGTGATTTTTTTCATGAAGAGTTTTTATCAGCTCTGCCATTTCTCTCATTTTTTCAGGTTTTCTAACCTCTCTATCCCTCATTGCAACTCCCTCGGTTCTTAAAAAAGACAAGGAATGATACATAGTTGTAATACCTTGATTAACAAGTTGTTTTTCATGTTCACTTAAAGCTAATCTAAAATCAATTACACTTGTAGGTCTTGGTTGAACTACTGTTTCAATATTGTCAGAATGAATATCAATAAATCCCGGAGAAACATAAGCTCCTTCACCATCAAAAAGAGTAAATTCTTTATAATTGATTTCCGGTATTTTTAATTCATCCATAGGCAACATTTCCAAAATGCGATCATTTTTTATAATAATTCCATAATTATCTAATCTGCTGTTTGATGTAATAATATTAACATTTAATATATATTGTAATTGATTTTCCATATATTGCTCCCATCTATAAAAGTGAATGCACAAGTATTTGTGTAAATTCTTCAACCGGATCTTCTAATATCTGGTCTGTTAAACCTTCTTCAATGATTCTTCCTTCAAGCATTACTAATGTTCTGTCAGCCATCATTCTGATAACAGATAAATCATGACTTACAACAATCATTGCTATTCCAAGTTCTTGCTGTATTTTTTTTATTAAATCCAAAACCCTTGCCTGAACACTAAGGTCAAGCCCTGTTGTAACTTCATCTAATAATAGTATTGGTGGGTTGTTCGCTAAGGCTTTTGATATTTGTACTCTTTGCTGCATACCTCCTGAAAAATTCCTAGGTTCTTCTTTTATTCTGCTTATAGGGACTTCCACATGATTTAACAAATATTTAGCACGCTCCGTCATTGAATCTGCGTTTCTGCCTCCTGCCGCAATAAGCTTTTCTGCTACATTAGCTCCATTAGAAAAATTCATTCTAAGTCCCATTATAGGATTTTGATAAACCATACCCATTAAATGATTTCTTATATATCTTTTTTTCTGATTGGAAATGTCAAATATATTTACCCTTCCATCCTCATAATCTGAAATATATGCTTCTCCCATGGAAATTTCCCTGTCAAAATATAAGGACCTAAGCAATGTGCTTTTTCCTGAACCTGATTCACCTACAATTCCCAGAATTTCTCCCTCATACAAATCAAATGACACCTTTTTTAATGCCCAAACAGTGTGGCAATGAGGGCAATGACCTTTATCCAATGTTCCTCCGTTTATACAATAAACACAGCCATCACCAAATTTAACTTCTAAATCTTTTACTTTTAATATTTGTTTAGGAATATTCAACTAAATATCCTCCTTTTGATTGCATCTCTTATTGCAGTATCCGGAATCAGAACACTGAAAATAATGTTCATTTGTTTCGCTATCAAACACCTCATCAAAATAAACATTTGTTGCTCCGCATAATTTACATGTTCTTCCTTCAACATTTTCTATTTCAAAGGGATAGTCTTCAAAAGCCAATGAAACTGCATCAGTATATGGCGGAACTGCATAAATTCTTTTTTCTCTTCCGGCTCCAAAGAGAAAAAGGCATTCTGATTGATGAAGCTTAGGATTATCAAATCTAGGAATGGGGCTTGGATTCATAACATACCTTCCTGATACCATAACCGGATGATCCGCACCTGTTACTGTATGTCCATATTTTAAAATTTCTTCATAAAATCTAAGCCATATACC
>JBASLQ010000150.1:0-2195 GCA_049656425.1 Sedimentibacter sp. | reverse complement strand
TCATATACCATTTCATTATTTGTTATAATCATTATGCCCACCTAATTATTTAGTATACCCTGACTTATTTATCAGAATTTACTGAAAGTTTATGTATTAATTTTAAAAACAATCACAAAGTAATTCGTTATCTAAAAGACTATATGCAGAAAAAAAAGCAGAATGCATACAAAAAATATTCTGCCTTCTGCCCTGTTTACTAACCTGAGAGTTTCCTTTTTTAGAGTTGCCCCTTCGGTGCTTTTACGCTTTTCAGAGTTTTGTCAGTCTACGGTCCTTTTGCCTGAGATAATCATTAATAATATGGCTAATATTAACTTACTTAATCCTTCGGCGCTGTTAACAATATAACAGTCTCTTCCGCAAACGTCATTCAATTATTCATTTATGTTCATTATATATAAAAATATTTAATAAATCAAGTAATATTTATTATTTTTTTTCATTTTTATTAGAGACAACTTCAATTATTGATTCTGCTATGTTTGACGAATGATCGCCTATTCTTTCAAGGTTTCCGATTATGTCTAAAAATATAATTCCTGCGCTTGGCTCACAAATATAGCTATTAAGTCTTTCAATGTGATTTTTTCTTAGAATTTTATACATTTTATCTATTCCATTGTCAATTTCAATAACTTTGTCACAATCATCACAATCAATAGTTTTTAATGCATTTAATGTTGCTTTAAAAACTGCCATTGTGTTCTCGAACATAGTCTTAATTTCTTCAATTGCCTGTTCGGAAAAATTAACTTTGTTTTCTACTTTGTAAAGTGCAAGTTCACCAATATTGTCAGCATGATCTCCTACACGTTCAATGTCATTTAAAGCATTCATGAGTACAACTAATTTATCTTTTTCATAATTTGTTAAAGATTCCTTATCCAATTTAATCAGATATTCAAGAGCAAGTTTGTTTATTTCATTTACTTTTCTCTCAAGTTCAAAAACTTTATATGCCAGTTCTTCATTGTTTGTAATAAATGCTTTAACAGAAGTTTCAAATTGCTCATATGCAATATTTCCAAGATGCAAAACTTCCTTTGATGCTTGTGTTAATGCAATAGAAGGTGTAGCAAGTATTCTTTCGTCTATATACTTTGTTATGTGTTCTGAGTCTTCACCGTCATTCTTAATAATAAATTCAGATGCTTTAACCAATAAACCAGAAAAAGGAAACATTATTACAACGTTTAATATATTAAAAAATATGTGGCCTGCTGCGATTTGCTGAGGAACATTTGTAGGAACCAATTTTAAAACAGCCCATTGTACTGGTATTCTTAAGAATATCATAAACAATATCGTTCCGATTACATTAAACAATAAATGGATTACCGCTGCTCTTTTAGCTGTTTTGTTAGCTCCTATGCTTGCTAATAGTGCTGTAACACATGTTCCTATATTTTGTCCAAAAACAATTGGATATGCATACTCAAATGATATTACTCCTGTTGCTGCTACTGCAATTAACAATCCAGTTGTAGCGCTGCTGCTTTGGAGTATAGCTGTCATTACAAAACCTATAAGTATTCCAAAAAATGGATTGTTAAATTTTGTCATTAGTCCTGTAAACTGTGAATTTGTTTCTAATGGTACCATGGCATTTGACATAATGTCCATTCCAACAAATAAAATACCAAATCCAATTACTACTTCCGCCATGCTTTTTACTTTTTTCTTTCTTGCAATCAAGTAGACAAAAACACCAATTCCAACTAAAAATGTTGCCAGTTTAGTTATGTTCAAAGAAACTAAAAAAGCTGTCACAGTAGTTCCTATATTGGCTCCCATTATTATGCCCACTGCTTGATTTAAATTCATTAAACCTGCATTTACAAACCCTATAACCATTACAGTTGTAGCACTGCTGCTTTGAATTACTCCTGTAACCAGTGTGCCTACAAGTACACCCATCAATTTATTTTTTGTCAATGCTGCCAGAATATCTTTCATTTTGCTTCCTGCAGCTTTTTGCAGACCATCACCCATGTAACTCATACCGAATAAAAACAGTCCCAGACCACCTACTAAACTAATTGCTATATCCATAAATCCTCCTACACTAAGTTTGGAAAACCTAACTGTCTTAAGGCCTCATACATTACTATATTAACAGAATTAGCAAGATTCAATGATCTTGCATGTATATTATCTATCATTGGAATTTTAATTCTGTTGTTTATGAACTC
>JBASLQ010000149.1:0-2675 GCA_049656425.1 Sedimentibacter sp. | reverse complement strand
TTATTTTAATATCTTTTTTTACCCTTTGATACTACTTGATTCTAGACATCGAAATTAATTCAAAAAATAAAAATATTTTATTTATTATTAAACTATGCTATAATAACACTTGTATGTTTATATTATGGTTGTATTAATTAATTAGGATAAAATTGTACAATATGGCATATAAATAAATATAAGCGCTTAAATTTTGAGCTTAACATTAATTATCGGGAGTGAGTATATGGTATCTAGAAAAAAATATATTCTTACGATTATCGTGGTTGTTTTTGTGACTGCTTTTCTTACTCTGTCACTAGGAAATGTATTTTTAGTTGAAATAGGGCAAAAGGTAGTTTTATCAGAAGAAGCATACACCGAAATGAAGGATATGTACGAAAAGTATGCAAAGCAAGAAAGTGTAATGCAAATTGCAAAAAATGATTTTTTATATGAGGCAGATGAGGATGTAATGCTCGAAGGTGCTTTGGAAGGAACTCTTAAAGCATTGGGAGATCCGTACACCCAATATTTGTCAGAAGAAGATTTTGCTGCACTAATGCAGGATACAGAAGGTTCATATAAAGGAATAGGTGTTTACATAACAGCAAGTGACGATGATAAAATATTAATTGTTTCACCGATAGAAGATACGCCAGCAGAAAAGGCAGGACTTAAAACAGGGGACAAAATAATAAGAATTAATGGTACTGAATATACTGCCGACCAGATTGATGCAGCTGTAAATATAATGAAGGGCATGCCGGGAACAAGTGTAACTTTGACAATTCAAAGAGAAAATGCTGAAGGCAGCCAGGAAGTTTTTGAAGTGGTTGTTAACAGAGAAAAAATAAGGATTAAAACTATTAAGCCGGCAATGCTTGATGACAGTATAGGGTATATCAGAATAACAACTTTTGATATGCAGACTGCTGATGACTTTAAAGTTGCTTATGAGGACTTAAAAACTAAGGGAATGAATAGTTTGGTAATTGATTTAAGATACAATCCAGGTGGAATAATAGATGCAACTGTTGCCATTTCTGATTTGTTCATGGGCGAAGGTGTTGTAACATATACAAAGACTAAAGCTGGAGAAATTGAATATTTCAAATCAGACAAGAACATGGAGAACATTCCAATAGTTCTGTTAATAAATGAAGGAAGCGCAAGTGCTTCTGAAATTATGGCAGGTGCTTTGAAAGATACTGGGAGAGCAACTCTAATCGGAACCAAATCATTTGGTAAAGGAATTGTTCAAAGAGTTAAAAGATTTGGAAATGAAGGTGAAGGCATTAAAATGACAGTATCTGAATACTTTACTCCTAATGGTATTAATATTCATGGAATAGGAATAGAGCCTGATATTGAAGTGCTATTGCCTGAAGATGCGCCAGGATATGGGGTTGATTTTTATGAAACAGACAATCAGTTGCAAAAGGCCGTTGAAGTATTAAAAGAAAAAGTAAATCAATAAATAAAAAAGAGGCAGATTATTTTAGATGACTGCCTCTTTTATTGCTCAATTACATTCTTATGAAACTTATAAACTTTGTTCCTTGAAAAGATAGAGTTCCATTATCTCCTTCTACAAGCATTCCAAATTCATATGAAAGAACTAGAAATTCAAATTAATATATTAATACTGTTTTTTCCGCATCATCCCAAATAACTGTTTTGTCAATTGCTTCACTTATAAATCTTAATGGAACCATGATGCGGTCATTAACTATTTTTGCAGGCATATCTAAGTTATTGGCAACTCCATTTATATATGCTGTATTACTGTTTGCCGGAATTAGAATTTTTATAGAATCTTTTTCTACAACTGCTGTGCTTGTTTCTGCATCCCAACTTATATCGCAGTTTAAAACTTCAAACACTGCTCTTAATGGAACCATTGTTCGTCCATTTTCAATAACTGGCCATTGATTGATTGTACTAAAGTCTATATATTGGTCATAAACTTTTACATTTACAGCATTTTCTGGTTTTTTATCTGTAATGTATTCAAAAGCCTTAGCATTTAAAGCAGTTAATGAAGCTATTGCTTTTAAACCTTGATATTCAAAGAGAAGGTTATAACTCCCGGAATCCTTGAAAGTCAATGTACTATTTGAAATGTTGATTGCAGTTTCATTGTATGGAAAAATTAAAACATTTTTTGTAATATTAATTTTTTTGTTTCCATATAATGCATAAACATTAAAATTTACTTTTGTGGCAGTATTGTAAACTTTATCTGAGAAATCAAATGTTATGCTGTCTGGAGTTTCTTTATATTTAATGTATAAATTTAATATGTTGCATTCGCCAATACTGTCTATATCAAGCTGGCCATATCTTATTTCTGAAATAAAATCGTGCTTAAACAAATCAGACATGGCATTGTTTAAACTTTCTTGTGTAAGTGACTTGCTTATCCTAACAGAAATTTTCAATGGATGATGATTTATTTTTCTTTCAAGGATTGTACTTAACTCGTCTTCACTTAGAGCTGTATTTTCTTCATTGTATATGTCAAGTCCTGTTTCCATCAACAATTTTTCATAAGATAGTTCTTTAAGATAATCATAATATCTTAAAGTTGCTTTTGGAATAACTGTATCTTCACTTATTGTGTGATCTGTTAAAATTTCTTTTTCTGTAAGCATGTAATAATCATATGAAATTGTATTGTTATCAGGCAATGG
>JBASLQ010000148.1:0-6094 GCA_049656425.1 Sedimentibacter sp. | reverse complement strand
CCATATACCTGAATATTCTGCTTCTGCATGTAAATTTTTACTTACTTTACCTTTTGGAGAAACACTTCTAAGTGGTTCGGGATTAGGTACCTGCAGAACCATTATTTGATCATTTCTTAATTTATCCTCAGGAATTCTGTGTCTTGATTGGATTATTGTTGCATATTCGCTGTCAGTAGTTATTTCAACTCCCGTTGTCGTCGTCACTAATTTTTTGATACTTACAGCATTTACACTGTCGTCACTGCCTTGATCTATAACTTTTAAACGGTCATTTTTTCCTATTAATGAAAGTGTAATCTGCAAACCTCCTGTACCCCATCCGCGACCTATTGGCAATTCCCTGGAACCAAAGGGAACTTGATAACCAGGTATTGATACTGCTTTTAAAATTGATCTTCTTATTTCCCTTTTTGAATTTTCATCAAGAAAGGCAAAGTTATAATGTTGATTAGATTCTGCCATTTTTAGTCCCCTTTCTTTTTTCTTAGTTGATCCAGCTTGGATTGGAATGTTACATAATGAGGAAGTTTTAAATGTGATATAAATCCATTCATCTCAAGACAATCACCATGAAGCAAAACAAATTCTTCATCATTGACAGGAGAATCTCCTTCAATTCTTAAAGCTCTGTCAAGTATGGAAATAGATATTGCTTTTGTTTCATTTCTGCCAAACACACATCCGTAACCAATGCCCACCTTTATTTCGTCATGTTCTTTATTAGTCTTTTTTGAAGCTGATACAAAGGATTCAACTTCTGTAACAAGTATATCTCCCACATAAATACTCTCACCTTCAGAAAGAACATATGGAACTTCAACTGATACCCACCCAGTCCTCAGTTCACCTACAGTAGGATGAACTGCACCGAAACCTCTTAATGAACTGTAAGCTAATCCTGAAATGTAACCTGTATCTGCGCGAGCCATAGTCTGCAATTTTGCGCTTCTGGGAGCCGGAAATGGAAGTGTGTTCATTGTAACGTCAAAGGGCTCACTTAAATCATCCTCTACTTCCTCTAACAGGTTTTCATCTCTAAGTATATTTGAAACTCTTGGGAATGATATATTTTCAAATTCTGTTTCACTTTCATCATAATTTTTTCTCCATTGATTATCATTCTCATTTGTTTCATTAATCATGTTAAAATCCAATAATCTGTGAGTGTAATCATAGGTTGGTCCTAAAATTTGTCCGCCGGGTATATCCTTGAAAGCCGCACTGATTCTCCTTGTTATTCTCATCTTTTCAGTATATATTGTGTTTGAATAATGGTTGCGGTTTAAAGTTGATCTGTATGCTCTCATTAAGAATACTGCTTCTTCTAAGCTGCCTTCACATTGTTTTAAGGCTAATGCTGCATAATTTGGAGCATAAAGTCCTGCTTCAGACATTGCTCGGTCTATTAATAATTTCATTTTATCTTTTATTGCTTCAATTTCTAATTCGTTATTACCGTCTGTTCGATAATATTTAAGAAGTTTTATTGATTCTTCAATTGCTTCTTGTCCACCTGTGACAGCCACATATGCCATTTTTTATTATCCTTTCATTTTGACTTTTCTAGGTATTGATAATAACTCGCCTTTTTTAGTTACAAAGAATATGTCCACACCTAAAGGGTATTCATATTCCATTAAATCCCTTTTTAAAATCCATTGTTTTACATACTCAGAAACTTCTATTGTCTTTGAATCTTTTATTCCGGGACCTGTAAGACATAATGAAACAGGATTTTCAAGCCTGTCTGCAGAAATTATTAATGTAGTGCTTTCATGGGGGTCAACTAATGAACCGGGATTAGATTTTGATAAAATATCACAAATTATCTCCGAAGAACATTTTTCACTGGTAAATATATAATTAGCCATTTCATCCTTATGAAGCGCATAAGTCAATTGACCTAACATTTTATCAAATATTTTATTATCTGCCACACAGTAGCTGGTTTCCTTATCAAGCAATGTTAGAGCTAATACAAGGAGATGTCCGAATTTATCATCTAATTTTTCTGCTTGTTTGTTAATATTTACAATTTCACCTGGATTTGATATAGCATGCAGCATAAGTCTGAAAGTTTCCTGACAATCGTGCAAATAATCAAATGTGCTATTTTGCACCATAATCATTTCCTCCCATCTCTCTAAAATTAACTTTAGATTTAAGGTGTTTTGCAAACTCAGTTTTTTCTTTATCTTCAACTATTTTACTCAACTTATTTAATTTTTCCGTAAGCCAGTCCGTTACAGATACTTTGGCATTATATGCTGCATCAATTGTTGCCATAGCCAAAACTTTTTCATAATCATCTCCTGCCGTAACCGCCGTTCCTGATTTGCCCTCTACTTTTACCATTGCTTCACACGCCAGAAGTTCACCTAAATAAAATTTAGAGTTAGCTACAGGTTCATGCATTTTTATCATAACTAAAGTTTTAGCAGGTTCTTTCATAATAATAACATCATGATTTTTTTTTATTTCATCTGATAGTTCAATAACATCTTTTCTTGAACTTTTGGCTAGTATTTTAAACATTTCATTTTTGTTCATATTTACCTCTTTTTACTTTCTTATTTAAATTGATTTTTATCAACATTTAGTTTGAATTTGTGGAATGTCATTTCTATACCAAAACTCATAAGAAAAATAATAAAAACCACAAATCCTGCCTTTTCAAATTCAAATCCCCTCATATTTGTACTAACCTCATGACCTATGCCACCGGCACCTACAAACCCGAGGATAGAAGACTCTCCCACATTAATTTCAAATCTTAATGCAACCCATGAAATAAGAGATGTTATTATGGATGGAAAGACTGCTTTAGTCATAACAAGAAGCCATGATGCACCCGTTGACTTTAAAGCTTCAATATTTTCTTCTTTTACTTCTTCAATAGATTGAGAAAATGCTTTTAAAAGATATGCAAAACTATGCAGACTAAGTCCTAAAACGCCCGGAAATGGTCCTAGTCCTAAATAAGCTACAAATATCAATGTCCATATTAAAGTAGGTATAGCTCTAATCCATGCTGCTATTCCTTTGCATATTTTTGCAACCATACCATTAGAAACATTGTCGGCAGCCATAAAACTTACAAAGAAAGCAAATATAGCTGAAATTATAGTTGCTAATGCTGCTACAGCCAAAGATGTTAATGCAGCTGATATAACATCTTCCCACTCACTTAAATCAAAATGTATCATTTTTCCAATTATATCAATGGCTTTCAAAAAATATTCAATGCCTAAGTTTAAATTCAAATCTAAATTAACAATACTTATTACATACAAACCAACTACCAAAACAATTGTTATAAGTAAAAAGTTTTTTTGTTTATGTGATGTAATTTCTATATTCATTATTTTATTATTTGTGTTCACATTATTTGCTCCCTTATTTTTTTAGATGCAGCTTCTACAATTAATACAACAACAGCTACTACAATTACCGCCATCATCGCTTGGTCGTATTGAAATAATTTAATTGTAGATTGTATAAAAAAACCTATACCTCCGCCTCCAACCATGCCTATGATTGTAGAAGCACGTATACCTAATTCAAAATTGTATAATGTCCATGCAATAAGGCCGGGATAACATTGGGGTAAAACACCACTTTTTAAAACTTGCCAGTAAGAGCCTCCCACAGAGCGTATTGCCTCTATATTTCCCAAATCAACCTCTTCAATTGTTTCTGTAAAAAATCTTGTCATACTGCCGATAGCACCAATTAAAAGTGCCATTAACCCTACAGTCTTACCTATTCCAAAAGCAGGAACCAATATAATCGTCCAGGCAAGTGATGGTATATTTCTGAGAGCCGACGCAAATGCTCTTATTATAAATTCAACTGCTCTGTTTGGTGATGTAGGAGATGCACATAGCAAAGCTAAAATCAAGCTTATTAATGCTCCTGTTATTGTAGAAATGAATGCCATATAAAAAGTATCCATTAAAGATGACATGAACTTTGGAGCTGCTGTAATATCAGGAGGCAAAAAATCTGTAGCTATAAATTTGAAAATTCCAGGCATTGCTAAAACTGCCTTTTTAACATCAAATTCAGTTAAATAACCTGTTGCGAAAGTAATGAATATTACAATAAACACACCTATCCATGTGTGCAAATTTTTTTCTTTTTTAAGAGGTATATGCTCTTTAGAACGTATTAATTGAAATTGCATTAAATAATCCTCCTTTTTTGTTTAAATGGCAACCGCATTCTTAAATTCGTGTTTACCCTGATCATTGGTAACATTTTGACTGCCGTTCTTTTTATATATCTCACTTACCATCTCATCAGATAGATTTTCAGGTTTACCGTCATAAACAATGAATCCATCTCTTATTCCAATGATTCTGGTAGCATATTTTAATGCAAATTCTACTTGATGCAGACTTACTATGGCTGATATTCCATCTTCTTTGCAAATGTTGTGCAAATAATCCATTACAACATCTGAAGAGACAGGATCTAAACTTGCAATAGGTTCATCTGCAAGCATCAGTGAAGGATTTTGTGCTAATGCCCTAGAGATAGCTACTCTCTGTTTTTGGCCTCCGCTAAGCTGGTCTGCCCTTTTTAATACTTCATTTTCAAGTCCGACTCTTTCTAATATTTGTAATGCTCTCCTTCTGTCATCTTGACTATAAAGGTCAAATATACCGTGAAAATTGCTCATATATCCCAATCGCCCATGAAGGACATTCTGGATTACTGTAAGTCTGTCAATTAAATTGTAATGTTGAAATATCATTCCAATTTCACGTCTGGAATTTCTAAGCTCTTTTTTATTGGAATTTTCCAATTTGATGCCTTGGAATTCAATACTTCCCTCTGTTTGCTTAACCAATCTGTTAATGCATCTCAGCAAGGTAGATTTACCTGAGCCTGAAAGGCCTATAATAACTACAAATTCACCCTCATAAACATCAAAGGAAACTCCTTTTAAAGCTTGAGTATCATTTCCATACACTTTCTTTATACCATTTACACTAAGAATTTTATTCATAATTTTTACTCCTTTCGATTTTATGTATTATCAATATACTATAATAATTTTGCTACCTTATATCATGCATATAAGGTAGCACTCTTTTCATAATTATTTCAATAATTCTTCAGGCGATAAGTTCAATGATTTCGCAATGTCTCTGATGCCATCATATTTAGAATCATCTATTGATATAAATTTTTTGCCTTCTTGTCCACTTAAAGTGAAATATTCATCATTATCATATGTTGTGAAGAAAGATATAAGCTTTTCTTTTAAATCTTCAGGAAGCCCACCATAAATTGCTATAGGAGATGATGGAATAGGATCTGATTTAGTAATTACATGTATGTCTTCTTCTTTTACTAACCCTTCCTCTATAGCTTTTTCATAAGTGCTTATTTGTACTGCTGCAACTTCAACTGATTTGTTAGCCGCTGCCATAAAAGAATTTTGGTGGTTTCCTGCATATTGTACGCTTGAGAATACTTTTGTATCAATATCTTCAGCCTTAACTCCAAGTAATCTTACTATTGTTGCTCTTGGTACAAGGTTACCAGAAGTTGATGCGGGGTCAACAAAAGACATTGATTTACCTCTTATATCTTCTATAGTTTTAATTCCTGTGTCAACATGTGTTACCAATAAGCTATTATAAAAAGCACTAGCTTCATCCTTTGCCGTTACAACTACTGCTTCCGCATTGCTTCTTTCATTGGCGATTATATAAGAAAAAGGACCAAAGGAAGCAATTTGTGCGTTTCCGTTTCTCATAGTTTCAATAACTGCATTGTAATCATCACATATGATTATTTCAACCGGAATACCAATATATTCTGTTATATCTTCCATTAACATATCTCTGGCAACTTTTCTGTTGTCATCAGCTGACTCTTCATTAGGCAAATATGCAAATATTAATTTTTCAGGCAATTCATTAGATGAATCTGATGGGTTGGCGGTTTTATTTCCCTTTGCATCAGTATCAGAAGCTGTTGAACTACAACCAAATAAAAATGCAGACATAACCAAAGTTAAAATAACAAGCAAATTAAATTTCTTTTTTAATTTCATAAATTCTCTCCTGTGTTTTAT
>JBASLQ010000147.1:0-3526 GCA_049656425.1 Sedimentibacter sp. | reverse complement strand
ATCCGGAACCAATATGTCATTATTTAATTTTATTTCTATTTCAGAAAAGTTTTTGCATGTCTTTCCTTTAAAATATTGATACAGTTCACCACTTAAGTTTGTTAAAATCTTTTGATGATCAATGCTTGGTCTTGACATCATAACAATTCCATCAATCAGTTCACAAATTGCACCATCTTGAGTTTTTGTTTTTTCAAATTCTTCAATAGTAACTGGTCTTTTCGCAAATTCCTGCACGTCATCAACCTCCTATAAATATTACAATTAATTATAATATATTTCAATGTTTTATGCAAATTCTTTTTATGCCTTAACACTGATTTTTTAAACGAAATGCGGCTATTTAATAATGAAAATTTTATATTTTTATTATTAAATGGTGAAAAAATGATCAATAATTTATTTGAAACTTTTTAAAAAGCACAAAGTGAAAGTGAAGAACATGTAATTGAATGATATAATAAATTTTTACCCTTAATAAAAGAGTATGGAAGAAACTTAACTACGAAGAAACAGTAAGAGATTTAACTATTTTTTTATTAGAATGTATTAAGTAATCCTTTACAAATATAAAAAGTAGTAAGCGTGTTTTCGAAATCAGCTACCATTGAAAGGGTGTTTTTGGTTGTATATAGCTATTTTCCCTATGGTTGTCTATGCAGCTTAAGGGACGGTTCTTTTTGTTTGACGAATTGATAAAAGGTTGATACCATAAAGCTTGAAGGTGGAGAAACGCCAAGACAAGCGAGAAGCGATACAGGAATATATCATATAATGACAAGAAGAATAAATAAGAAGTAAATTTTTAATACTACGTTTTCAACAATTGTCTTTCCTATGCCAAAGACTCTGCTTAATTGTCTGATACTGGTATTCTCTCTGCTGTAAACATCCTTAATAATTTCCTTCTTCTTATCTAATGGTAATTCTGGCATGCTTATACCCTTGTATTTTTTGCTTATCATCTACAGAAAACCCCTTTGGTTTGACATTATTATAACAGTTATTATTTCAAAGTCAATATCTATAATAAGCGTTAACGAGACACACAAGACACATGAAACGTCCCCATGTATTCTTCTTCTTCCCATGTATTCTTTCAAGATACTGATGGTACAAAACTATAATATAAGAATTCTCATCACTCATATAATTAAGCCACCTACTAAAAGATCTTTCTGTAAGCAATTCCTTTACACATTTAGCAAATTCAGCTTGAAAGTTTCTTATTACAGCTATGGTATCATCCCATATAACATTTTTATCATATGGAAGTTCATATAAATATTTCTTTTTGCTAAGCTCTTTCATTCTCAACTTAATAAGCTCATTTAATGCAATAGTAACATATAGCATTTCGGGATAAAGAAGGTTGCATTTATAATATACATTTTTAGTAGTAGTTATGATGGAATGATATTTCATTTTTTCATCATCCATATCATTATCCAAAAGAATTACTTCCCTGTCCCCTTGATATGCATGTCTGATATCATAACATACTCCTAAAACCCTAATTGACATTTCAACATATTCACTATTCTTTTCCAAATACTCATCAACTGTTATAGTATGAAATGCATCAACTAAATTATTAAAATCATAGTAATCCCCTGTAATACTTACTCCTGTTAAATTTTCCGTGTTTTCAAATTTAATCATATCACTTTCCTTTAATTTTAATATTGTTTATACTAATTAGCAATCCTTTATTTTACACATTAAAATTCATTTATTTATCGTTTTGAATCGATCGGGACGATAATATATATTGTACTTTTACCTTTTCCAATTGATTTAATTAATTCTTTGTTAGACATTTCTTTTAAAATATTTATTGCCCTCGTTTGACCTACATTAAGTATGTTTTGAGTTTCACTACGTGTTATGCTTCCATTTTGATTGATATGATTTAAAATTGTATAATATTGTGGATTAGAAATGTAATATTCATTTTCTTCTTTAATTGTACTATTTTGTATATAATTTAAGTTAGGTAGAACAACTTGGAAAGCACCATAAGTAGCATTGATAACTGGCTTTTTAAAACTCTCATTATAGCTGGATATTATTTTTGAAATACCTGTACCATATGCTTCAATTAAGTTTAGTCTATAAAATATATTTGCTAATTTTTCGTTCCTACATTGAGAAACTCCAATCATTATATCTTCTAAAGCTAATCCAGGTACTAATCCTCCTAATGAAATAAATTCAATTCGATCATCAAAAATATTTATTAATGTACTTCCGCTAAATGAATATTCTCTGTGAACAATTGAATTTATTAAAGCTTCACGAATAGCTTCAGGTGGATAATCTCTTTTATCTATTCTGGTTAATCCAGAAAAAGTAGCTTTAGTTTTATTAAATAAATCTATGTATTCAAAAGAATCTGATAATTGTTTTAGCAATGAACCACTAAATTCTCGTCTGTCTTTAAAAATATTCTTATCATTACCTTCAAAGCATGCAACTTTAATATTATGAATGCACTGGTCTGAAAGTAATAAACCTAAGTTTGTATACAGCCCATCATTATCTTGAATACCTAATGTTTTCATTTGAGCATGATTGAAATTTAAATTATTACTTTTAAATTCTACACTTACATATTCAAATTTTAATTCTTGATTAAATGATCTAACCTCTTCAAATTTATCTCCATCAGTTTCTTTTATCATTTGTCTAATTAATTCTTCAGACGCAGGAACAGATGCATTTCCTTGACGAACATAAACACCTGAAGGCTTTAATCCTTTTTCAGCAATATAATATGGTCTGTTTAGACCTCGTTGTACATTAATCTCTATAATTTTCTTACCTTCAATATTTTTAATTATACTTGATGTATAAATTGAAACATCAGGCCTTATAGAATCTCTTATAGAATTTAAAGCATTTAATAAAGTTTTATCTGAATCCTCAACACCAATTATTTTACCATCATCAGAAACACCAATATATATGATACCACCTTTTGAGTTTGCAAAAGCAACAACAGATTTTTTAATATCAGACACATATTCTCGTTTAAATTCAGTATTTTCATTTTCAAATAAGTTCATTCTATCACTTCCTTTCATTCTAACACCATTATATCACCTAGTATCACTGTTAGCAATATGTTTTTTGTGATAGAATTTGACAGAATTTGATATGATTTGACAGAATTCCTCATTGTATTCAAATTTAAACTGCTGCAATAAACTCTTGTTTATTGCATTAATTAGGCATGATTTTTCTGAACTTCCTGAAAAATAATTACTCAAAACAGTAAATTCGCTTCAAAATCTTCTTTTACCCATGGCCAAATTCACATATTGAAGATATCTCTATTTCTCTAAAAACGCCATGATTTCATCATAAGATTTGTCGCTATTGGATATGGCGCTGATTATTGTCATAAGTCTTTCTAGTTCCTCAACTGTTGCCTCATATTTTGCTTTTGCGTGGTCTACATCACTTTTTGCCTTTTCAATCTTCTGTTCAATGGTATCTATACTTTTTGTTCTTGCCATTTTTG
>JBASLQ010000146.1:0-4564 GCA_049656425.1 Sedimentibacter sp. | reverse complement strand
CTATTCTTATTTCAAACTATTATTCAATATCTATTTTTATTGAATTATTTGGCTTTGCTTCTTTTTGTACAATTATATTGAGCACACCATTTTCAAGAGTTGCTTTAATTCCTTCTGCTTTAGCTTCATCTAAGTAAATACTTCTGCTCATTGAACTGTAGCGTCTTTCTTTATGAACATAATTTTTATCTTCTTCATTTTTATTTTCTTCTCTTTGAATTGAAATATTAAGCCTTCCATCATTCATTTCAAGTTTAACTTCATCCTTATTAACACCAGGAAGCTCTGCTTCAATTACATATTGTGTTTCATTTTCTTGCACATCAACTTTAAATGTATCTCTTGCAAGGCTTCTTGCAGATGGCCAATTATCACTAAAAAAGTCATCAAGCATGTTGTAGAAGCCACCGAAATCACCAAAGTTTCTATTTGCTAAATTCCTACTTTTTTTGTTGAACGGTACTAATCCAGACATGATTAACATCTCCTTTGTTTATATATTATATTTATTAGCACTCTCGTCTGGTGAGTGCTAATTTTTATAATTATTATATATCACACTCTTTTGAATTTGTCAATACTTTTTTTGCAAAAAATATTGACAAATTTATTTACGCCTTATTTTTTATAATACTAAATTTAATAGTTTCTGTCAACAAGATCGTCTTTCATTTTTTCTATATTTAACATTTGTGTTGATGCTTGTTTTACAAATTCATCATTTGACTTAGTTTTTACCAAACCATCGATTATTCTTTCAGTAACATCTGCTACTGAAAAATTGCTCAAAGCCTTTCTTAATTGCCAGATAGTCTGCATTTCTTCACCATTTAATAAAAGTTCTTCTCTTCTTGTACCAGACTTATTTATATCTATTGCAGGGAATACTCTTTTTTCTGAAAGCTTTCTGTCAAGGTGGATTTCCATGTTTCCTGTACCTTTGAACTCTTCAAATATCATATCATCCATACGACTTCCTGTTTCAATAAGTGCACTGGCAAGTATTGTCAGACTTCCGCCAAATTCAATGTTTCTTGCAGCTCCAAAAAATCTTTTTGGTCCATATAAAGCTCCGGGATCAAGTCCTCCTGACAATGTCCTGCCAGTTGGTGTGATTGTAAGATTGTATGCCCTTGCAAGTCTTGTAATGCTGTCCAGCAATATTACTACATCCTTGCCTTGTTCTACAAGTCTTTTAGCTCTTTCTAAAACCATCTCTGCAACTTTGATATGATTTTTAGGAAGTTCATCAAAAGTTGAATAAACTACATCGCCTTTGACGGACCTTTTCATATCTGTAACTTCCTCAGGGCGTTCATCAATTAATAACATAATTATTTCAATTTCAGGATAGTTTTCAGCTATGCTGTTTGCCATATTTTTTAGAATTGTTGTTTTTCCCGCTTTTGGAGGCGCTACAATCATACCTCTTTGTCCTTTTCCAATAGGTGCTATTAAATCTATTATTCTCATT
Source organism: Sedimentibacter sp. (assembly GCA_049656425.1). Classification (GTDB taxonomy): domain Bacteria; phylum Bacillota; class Clostridia; order Tissierellales; family Sedimentibacteraceae; genus Sedimentibacter. Next base: position 3,090 of record JBASLQ010000146.1, on the reverse strand, counting down.
GTAATTTCAATAGAAGATTTTTCAAGCTTTATTCTTTCATTGGGATATATAGGGATGAGTGTGTCAAAATCTTTTCTGTTTCTTGCCAATTCAGGATTTTCGTCATTTACTTGTTTCACATATAATAAGGCTTTAAATTTTTCGCCTTGTTTTGGAGGCCTTGTAATTCCAGTAATTTTATCGCCAGTCTTCATATGAAATCTTCTGATTTGAGATGGAGATATGTATACATCTTCGTCGCTGGTTAAATAATTATTGGTTCTTAAAAAACCATAACCGTCAGGGTGGGTTTCCAAGATACCTATTACTTTTACTGCATCTTCTCCGTTTGATTCAATTTCTTCAACAATTTTTTCAGGCAAATTTGTTAATTGATTTTCCTTGTTTGCATCTTCTTCAATTTCATTTTCATTTTCAATTACATTTTCAAACACTTCTAAATTTTTAGCCCGTTCAACTAATTTTACCTTATGTTTTCCTTCGTTATCTTTATCCATTTCAACATCATTATTGATTGTTTCGCCATTATTTTCTAATTTATTCAGATTTTCATAATAATCTTTTAACTTTATAAGCAATTCTTCCTTTTTATATTTATAGGCATCATGCATTCCTTTAGTTTTTGCCAGTTCTTTAAGTTCTGAAAGTTTCAAACTCGTCAATTGGTTTTTCTCCATAAAAAACCTCCATACTATATTTAGTTTTTGTAAATTTCAAGGAAAATTAAGGTGAGTGTTCGGTAAGTGGTACAATGATATCATTTAATTAATTAATAGTCAAGAATAATATTGCTGCAATCGCTTTGATTATTGTTATTATGAAAATCTATTACTTTATGTTAATTTTTTAACTAAATTGTTGACTTTAGCTTTTTACTTTATATAATGGTTTTAAGATTAGATATTAAATTATATTATTGTTGAGGTAAAATATGATTGAATTAAAAATTTGTGTTGGCAGTGCTTGTCATTTAAAAGGATCCACTGAAGTTATTGATATTTTTAAAATAAGCACAGATAGTTGAAGAAAAATGCATTGCCTGCGGCAATTGCTTCCTTGTATGCCCTCAAAATGCAAGAAACATTCACAGTGACTTGGAAAATGTCATAGATGCTTTCAAACAAGGCAAAAAAATAATTATATCAATTGCTCCTTCATACCTTGGAGTTTATAATGAACCGTACAAGCTTATTACCCTGATTTGATAAAATATTTGATACCTCTTGATTCTCCAATGATCGCTCACTACAAAATTATAAGAAAAAGACAAGGACAATAATGCATATATTGCAGAATATGACAATAAGTGTAATGTATTTATAGCCGTTAATGCAAAAATAGCCCTCGCAAGAGGGTTATTTTTGCATTATATTAAATTATTTAACATATGCATAGAGAGGTTTTTTATCTAAAACATGAGTTGTGTCAATAAAGCGAATTGTTCCTGATTTAGAGCGAGTAACCATTGAAAATGTTCTTGCTCTGTTGTTTGCCATGTATCTTACACCTTTTAAAAGTTCTCCGTCAGATACTCCCGTAGCAGCAAAAATGATATCATCACCTTTTGCTAAGTCTTCCATTGTAAGAACTCTATCCCAGTTATCCCCTGCCATTTCCTTGCATCTTCTTTTTTCTACTTCATTATCAGGAACTAAAATTCCTTGGAACTCTCCCCCAAGACATTTGATAGCTGCAGCAGCAATAACTCCTTCAGGTGCTCCGCCTTTGCCAATCATCATATCAACTCCTGATACGTCAAAGCATGTAGCAATAGCAGCAGCAACATCTCCGTCTTCAAAAAGTTTAATTCTTGCACCAACGCTTCTTGCTCTGCTTATAAAATCGCTGTGTCTGTCTCTATCCTGCATTATTACAGTTACTTCAGTAATATCCTTGTGCAATGCTTTTGCAACATTGTACAAATTCTCTTCAATAGGTGCAGTAATGTCAATGCAACCTACTGCTTGTGGTCCTACCGCTATTTTATGCATATACATATCAGGAGCATGCAGCAAGCATCCTTTTGGAGCCACAGCGACAACAGCCAGTGCTCCGGGCAACCCTTTTGCAACCAGCTTTGTTCCATCAAGAGGATCTACAGCTATATCTATTTCAGGGGAACCTTCTTCCCAAGTTCCAATTTTTTCTCCTATATAAAGCATAGGCGCTTCATCCAATTCTCCTTCGCCTATTACGACAGTACCTGAGATATCCAGCACCTGAAACATGCTTCTCATTCCGTCGACTGCTGCCTGGTCAGCTATTTCCTTGTTTCCTCTGCCCATGTATTTGCCACATCCAAGAGCTGCAGCTTCTGTTACTCTAACTATATTCAATGCCAGTTCTCTATCCATATTTTTAATCTCCCTTTTCAGTTATATTGCAAATAGTATAACATATATGAATAATTTTGTGAAGTATGACGCATTATAATTTTATACTCTTTATTCTCAATAATAATATACTATAAATTGTTATTTTTATAAATATTTAATTAAAGTTACAGTTAATTAAATATTTAACGATTAATTGACTATATTATATAAATACGGTAAAATAAGGGTAGGCAAAAAATTATATTTGGAGGTTACAATGGAAAAATTAATTATTACTGCTTGCTTAACAGGAGCAGAAGTAACAAGAGAGCAACAACCAAATCTTCCTCTTACACCTGATGAAATTGCTGAAGCAGCATATCAATGTTATTTAGCAGGAGCATCAATGGTTCATGTGCATGCAAGGGATGCACAGGGAAACCCAACTCAAGATTATGAAGTTTACAAAGAAATTAAAGAGAAAATTGAAGCTAAATGCAACATAATTTTTCAGCCGTCAACAGGAGGAGCTACTTGGCACACTCCAGAGCAAAGAATGCAGCCAATTGAATTAAGTCCTGAAATGGCAACATTAAGCATGGGAACATGCAATTTTGCAGATGATGTATTTATGAACACAGAAGAAAATATTAAAATATTTGCAAAGCGTATGAATGAACTTGGAGTTAAACCAGAATTAGAATGTTTCGAAAAAGGAATGGTTGATACAGCACTTCGCTTTGCTAAAAAAGGATTACTCAACACACCTATGCAC
>JBASLQ010000145.1:0-6411 GCA_049656425.1 Sedimentibacter sp. | reverse complement strand
AATTTATACAATGAAATTCTTATTTGAAATTTTTTATTTTATTTATAAGACTGTATGTTATTTTTGCTGTAAGTCCCCAAATCACGTAATTGCCGTATTTATAGAAATACACCGGATACCTTATGTTTCCCCAATTATAATTTATTCCGTCATTAACCAAATTATATGGAAAATCATTATCTGCCTGCGGATAATAATTCATATAATACTTTTCCGGTTGATTTTCCAAGAAGAATGATAAAGGGACACAAAACAGCTCGGAAACCTCATCATGGCTGTATACTATTTCCGTCGCCTTTATATTTTTTATATATCCCAAAAAGGAATATACAAATGAACCGCTTTTGCTGGTAGCATAATCCAGTTCAGCCAATATTTCAATATTTTCTTTTTTTATTCCCAGTTCTTCCCATGTTTCTCTCATTGCAGCATCCACAGGGCTTTCACATTCCTCTATCCTTCCTCCGGGAAAAGATATTTCCCCTGGCTGCCTGATGGTTTTCGACCTCACTTCATATATTAAATTAAGCTGTCCGTTTATTTCTATCAACGGAACCAATACTGAAAATCTAAGGTCTTCATCAATTGGCTTTGGTTCTATATTTCTTATTTTGTTTTTTATTTCATTTATGTTCATATTTACCCATCAAGCCTCATCAATCCAAATATTATAAATATCAATCCTGATATTGATTTTATTATATAAGAAGGAATATGTTTAGTCAATGATGTGCCGATAATTATTCCTACAAAACCAATAGACAGCATACTTGCCACCGAGCCCGACAATATAATCAGCGGGTATTGGCCTTCCATTGCTAATGTCATTGCAGTCAGCTGGGTTTTATCTCCTATTTCTCCCAAAAAAAAATGTCAATGCTGTTGTAATGACAGGTCCGAACTTAAAATCTCTCTTATTCTCATTTTCATCGTCAAATACAATAGTAATAACACCAAAAATAATAAACATTGCACCTGCAAAAATTTGAAGAATGCTGTCATCTGCTGCATTTGACAAAAAGCTTCCTATAAAAACACTGCTCCGTGATTTGCAACAACTCCCAGCAGTATTCCTAAAAGCATTTGCATTATGGAATATTTTGCTGAAAGTGTCATCAGCATAAGCTGAGTTTTATCACCCACTTCAGCTGCAAAAACTAAAACAAAAGCTTCTGTAAACTCTTTTAGCATGTTTCCCCCAATAAATTTGATATTTAACACAAATAGTCTTTAACTAATTGGCGATTTATACTATAATATTTTATATGATGTATAATCAGAACATAATATTTTTTATGATTGCATTATCTTTGGAGGCATTATGAATTTAAATATATTAATTACAACAGCACCTTTTGGGAACGGGCATAAAATGGTCGCCACAGCTTTAAAAAATGCATTCATAAACAAGGGTTACAACAATGTTTTTATTGTTGATTTGTTTACTGAAGCGCATCCTAAACTTACGGAAACAATTAAAAGAGCTTACATAAAAAGCTATGATTTCGGACAAGCATATTCCAAGTTATATTATGGATCGGAAAAATTGACAGATAAAAGGGTTATTGAATTGTACAGAAACTTTGGATTGAAAAAATTAGAGGAAATATCTAAGGAATTTAAGCCTGATTTAATCATAAACACATTTCCAATATTGTCATCCTTGAAAATTAAAAATGACAATGGTAAAAATATACCTGTTTTTAACATTGTTACAGATTTTTATGTTCACAAGCTTTGGATCAGCGAGGAAATTGACAAATTTTATATAGCTACTCAAGAGATTCAGGATGAATTGAAAAAAATGAATATTCCAATAGAAAAAACCGTGGTTTCAGGAATTCCTATCAGAGAAGCGTTTGAAGAAATAGATAATTTATCAAAGCTCTATACAAAATTCAATTTTAAAAGAGGAAAAAAAATAGTTTTGATAAATTCCGGAGCCTTTGGAGTTTTTAGAAGCATTAAAAAGGTATGCATAGAACTGTGCAAAAATAAATCGATACAAGTGGCTGTAGTGTGCGGCAACAACAATTTGCAGAAAGAAAAATTAGAAGAACTGGAATTGGAGAATTTGAAGGTCTTTGGTTTTATTGAAAATATTGATGAACTATATAAAATATCAAGCTGCATGATTACAAAGTCAGGCGGAATCACATTAAGTGAAGCATTGGCTGTACAAATTCCTCTGATTATAATCAAACCTGTTCCAGGTCAGGAAAAAGAAAATGCTTTGTATTTTGAGAAAAAAGGTGCAGCCATAATTGCAGAAAATACATATCAAATTGTAAACAGCACTATTGAATTAATCAACAACCAAACTTTGTTGAATGCAATGAGAAAGAACATGAAAAAAATGTATAACAAATCTTCATCGGAAAAAATTGTAGATGATGTAGTTGGAAGCATTGAAAAATAAAAAAAAGGTTACTATTTTAAGAGGTGTAAAATGAGAAGGCTATTCCTTCTGATAAAATACTGGTCCAAAGCAAAGACCAGGTCATAAGCATTGGTGTAACTCAGGAAGATATTGAAAAATTATCAGTTGGTGTTGAAGCCTTAATTGATATAAACAATGAAAAATACAAGGGCAAAATAGTTAACATAAGTCAGACTCCTGATGAGACTTCAAGAACTTTCAACGTTGACATATTTATAAGTGAAGGGGATAAAAGATTCTACATTGGTTCCATTGGTCAGGTTGAATTAATAATTGGACAAACTACAGGAATATATATTGAAATTTCTTATATATTAAATGACGGTGTCAACTATGTTTACATTGTCGAAGATGATTTTTAGTGGTTTTATTATTATTTTTGTTAACATGTTGATTATTTATCAAAACAAGACCAATTGGTTCATGTTTCTTTATTTTAATTTTGAACAAATCAATTTTCCTAGTCTTTCAGCACCAATTCTGATTTTTTCAGGGGAAACACCGCCAAAGCTTATTCTCATGCAATTATTGCCTTTCCCGCCTCCTTCAGCATAGAAGCCTTCACCTGCAACGAAAGCAACTTTAACATTAGGATTTGTTGTAGCTTCAGCCAATAACTCAGTGGTATTTATCATTTCAGGCAGCTCTATCCACAAAAACAGTCCTCCGTCAGGAGTTGTTCTCTTTGTACCCTCTGGAAAATATTTGTCAATAGATTCAATCATTACATCTCTTCTTTCCCTATACAAATCACAAATCATCTTATGATGTGCAGGATAATAACCTCGCTTGAAGAATTCGGCACATATAATCTGAGTAAGCATTGAAGTATGAGAGTTTGTTGCAGTTTTAGCATCAAATAATTTTTCGGTTACTTCATCATTAGCTAAAATGTATCCAAGCCTGCTGCCGGCAGAAAAAATCTTTGAAAAGCTGTTTTCTAAAATTGTATGTCCGGTTTGTATTTAATGATTTTTTCTTCCAGATCCTCAGTAACCATACCTTTTTCATCCATATCAACCGGTATGCATTTAGCCTGGAACATTTCAAACACTTCTACTGAGTGAACAAAACCTGGTGATTCAACCAATATTATATCACCCGGATCAATGTAAAGCTGACATAACAAATTAATTGCCTCCATACCACCGCCGGTAATAAAGACATTCTCAACTTTTGCCTTAACTCCCTTTGGTTTTAGCAAGTCGTTCACTACTACTTCACGAAGATCTGTAATTCCCATAACAGGACCATACTGAAGTGCTTCTACACCTCTTTTTTCTATTCTCATGATATCATATTTTTATATTAGCATCGAGATTGTTCTTTTTTCTTCCTAATTTTTCATTTAATACCTTATAAAGGCATTTTCTGAAATTATCATCTTGTTCTTTTTTCCTTTTGGAAGGTCCTTTTGTTCTGCCTCCCTGCTTTCTTATTTTTCCGCTGATATATCTTGACTGAAGAAGGCTGTCAATATTGTTTTTATTAATGAAAAAACCTGCAGTATGAATAATTGCTGCTGCTTTTCCCAAAACTAAACTTGACAGGCCGTAATCCTGGCTTACCAAAATATCTCCTTCTTTAAAAATCTGAACAATTTTATAATCAACAGATTCCCTTTCCGGCTCTACTACAATAATTTCATAATCGCTCGTTATATAATGATCCATGTCAACTACGATGATTAATTCTATTCCAAATTCTTTTGCTGCTATTTCGCATATTTCCTTGACCCGCTGCGGACATGCATCGCCGTCTATTATAATTCGCATACAATTCTCCTTTTTACTTATTATTATGAAAGTATTGCTGTAATTGTTATATAATAATATGAATAATTTTATATAAATTATATCATTCATTTGATATACTTGCTACAAAAAAATCCTGAGGTTTCCCTCAGGACTATTATTTTTTTTCTTCAAATGTTCCGTAAACAACAGGCTTTTTATCTTTTACCATAATTTTACCTTTTGCTATGACTGAATCTATATCCAGATTCACATCTAAAAAGCATAAATCCGCATCCATATTCGCTTCGATCCTGCCCTTGTTTTTAAGTTTCAATACTTTTGCAGGATTTGAGGTTACAGCACGCAATGCTGTTTCAAGAGGAATATTTTCACGATAGACACACTCTTTTATAGCCTTAATCAAGCATGAGGACCTTCCAATGCCTATTCCGATATACTCTTTTTTCTTATTGAATATCGGCATGCTGCCTTGGCCATCGGACGAAAGAGTGAAATTGTCCTGATTTACACCTTCCTCCAGCAGTCTTTTAAGACCCTTGCTGAATCTAACCTCTCCGTCTGTTTCTTCCCAGAAATCAGGATCGTCGCTGCCGGTAAAATCAATGTATCCCCCATCCCTTGCATACTTTATGCACTCTTCAAAAAGTTCGGGGCTTCGATTGATATGAGTTGGGAGAAATTGTGCCATAGGTATTTCAGTTTCTTCTAAAGCTTTTCTTATAAAATCAATTTTTCTTTGACCGTCTCCCAAATGAATGTTGATTATGCCGGCTTTTCCTGACAGCATGCCCCCCACTCTGGCATCTGCAACTGCCCTTAAGAACTCATCAAAAGTAGGTTGAGATGAACGATGGTCAGATATGGAAATTTCTCCTATGCCTATGATTTTATCAACAACCATTATGTCTTTCATGATTTCACCGGTTATTGTTTTTAAAGGAATTCGGTATGAACCTGTATATATGAAAGTTGTAATTCCCTCTTCATCCAATCCTCTGGCTTTAGCCAAAAGAGCAATCATATCTCGGGCAACTCCGTCTGTTCCAAGACATCCTACTACAGTGGTGACACCTGCAGTGGTAAGAGTTGTTAACGTTGCTTCAGGAGTTCTGTTAGAAAAACCTCCTTCGCCGCCACCTCCTAAAATATGAACATGAGAATCGATGAATCCAGGGACTAAAGATTTGCCTTCTCCATCAATTTCAACAATATCAACAGCTCCGTTCATTTCTATTGATATGTTGTCTTCTATTGCAGCTATTTTATTGCCCATTATAAGAACATCCTTAATGCCCACATGTTCGGGTTTGTAAACATCTGCTTTTCTAATTATTGTAATCATGATTGTTTCCTTTCCTTGAATTAAATTGTCTGTTCTTGATTTTATTGTAATCCCATGTATACTGCTATAATAATTATTATGGAACCCATCAAGAAAAAGAATCCCTGCATTTTAATTTGATACTTTGCCCACTTTGACCAGTCAATTCTTGCAACGCCAAGCACTCCAATCAAACTTGCTGAAACTGGAGTAAATGCATCTACAAAACCTGCTCCCAACTGATAAGCCAATACTGCAATTTGTCTTGATACTCCTACCAAATCAGCAAGAGGCGCCATAATAGGCATTGTAAGAGCCGCTTGACCAGAGTTTGATGTTACAACTAAATTAAACAAGCTCTGGAATAAATACATGCTCAATGCAGCAATAACTGAAGGCACTCCGTTTAATGCCTGGCCGATGCTGTACAATACAGTGTTAAGGCTTGAAGCAACATTTGCATCTGATCCTCCGAGAACTAAAAGTATGCCTTTTGCCATACCAACTACAATTGCTGTGCCGGCTAAATCAGCAACGCCGCTCTGGAAAGAAGACGCCATATCATTTATTGTCATGCCGTTTAATTTAAATACAACAGCAATTACACCTGCAACAAAACCCATCACAAAGAACTGTGATGCAATTTCAGGAATGTAGTATGCTTTTGCTGTTACGCCCCATATAATCCATATTAAAACTGCAAGCATTTCCAGCAATATGAGCTTATGCCCAAAAGTAAACTTCATTTCTTCTTCCGTTGTATTTTCAATTCTGTTTCTGAAATGTTCATCTGTTTCATAAACAGCAGAAAGTTCAGGCTTTTTCCTTATTTTTTCTGCATAGACCATCATATAAGCAGCAGACAATGCTGTAACAACAAACCACATCACAAG
>JBASLQ010000144.1:0-1858 GCA_049656425.1 Sedimentibacter sp. | reverse complement strand
GAAGCAATATCATCAGTATATTTTTCATCAATTCTTTTTAATAAAGATTTTAATTTTATTTGAACATCATTCCTATTATCTATTTTTTTCGAATTAACAATATCTCCTATTATAGCAATATATGGATCTGAAAAGAAATAGAAAAACATTATTATCACCCCTTCGCAACTTATTATATCCAAATATTAGAAAATAGTCAAGCGATAATTCATCTGTAGGTGAATCTTTCGAATTAATTCATCTGTAGGTGAATCTTTTCAATTAATTCATTTACAGGTGAATTCTTTATAACGTTTTATTGGTCTTGAACTTCCAATGACCTAAATATAAGCAGAAATTTCTTGTTGCAATTTTTAACATGCACTAACATACACTTATCTCAATTTTTACAGTGTACAAACAACAAACAAATATGATATAATATATATAAAAATATAGTGTTTGGAGATGATAGATATGAATATGGAAATTGAAAAAGAAACAACTTTTACAGATGACAATGAATTTATATCACCCAAAATTGACTATGCATTTAAGCAGATGATGAATAACAAAATTGCCCTATCAAGTTTTTTAAGTGCCATTTTAAAAATGGATATTGATGATATCAAGGACATACAATATGTGGATACACACACACTTAAAGAATATGAAAATGACAAGTATATTGTAATGGATTTAAGACTAATACTTAAAAACGAACATGAAATTGAAATTGAAATGCAAGTTATGAATTTTAAGCATTGGACGGATAGAGTTTTATATTATAATTGTAAAATGCTCACGGAGCAAGCCAAAAAAGGTGATGAGTACGGAAAGTTTATACAATGCATCAGTATAAGTATCCTGAATTTTAACATTTTTAATCAGTCACAATATCCTGAATACTATAGTTCATATCATATAAGAGAAGATAAAGATTATAGAATATTTAATAACTTATTAGAATTCCACATATTGGAATTACCTAAAATTCCTAAAGAAGCTATGGATAATGACGAATTATTTATTTGGGCGAAGTTTATCAATTCAAGTGAAAAGGAGGAGATGGAGATGTTATCAAACCAAAATGCAGGAGTAAAAGAAGCATATAAAGAATTAATTTCTCTTAACAATGACGATGTCAGAAGACAGATATACAATAGCAGAAAAAAAGCTATTATGGACTACAATGTTCAGCAGCGTGCTGCTAAAGAAGAGGGTATAATCGAAGGCAAGATTGAAGGTAAGATTGAAGGCAAGATTGAAGGCAAGATCGAAATTGCAAAAAATTTATTAAAAAAAGGATTAGAAGCAAGTTTTATATCCGAAACAACAGAATTACCTTTAGAAGAAATTGAGCAATTGAAAAAGGATATTTAGAAAAAAGCAATATAATTGGGATAAATAAACCAATTTTCGGATTTTTTTATCCCAATTAATATGCCAATAATTAAATAAATATTTTAGTGTGATAGTTGGTGTGCGTCCCAACTGTCCAAAAGTCATCAGGTTGAATTTTAAACATTCAATCTGATGATTTTTGTTCTACATGAAGATTATTTGATTTATTTCAAAATTTCCTTAACAAATCTCTCAATGCTTTAAAAGGTCCGTCCCCACAAATCCCATCAATGCTTTAAAAGGTCCGTCCCCACAAATCCCGTCCCCACAAATCCGCGTCCCCACAAATCCGCCCACAAATCCTTCAGTAAACCTTGAAATTCATCGCCTAACGTAATCATAAAATCGGAAGCAATATCATCAGTATATTTTTCATCAATTCTTTTTAATAAAGATTTTAATTTTATTTGAACATCATTCCTATTATCTATTTTTTTCGAATTAACAATATCTCCTATTATAGCAATATATGGAT
>JBASLQ010000143.1:0-7079 GCA_049656425.1 Sedimentibacter sp. | reverse complement strand
GTTCTTGCTTTCGCTTGAACATATTGGGTTAGGTCATATTTGGCGGAAGAGGTGGGATTTGAACCCACGTGCCCCGGAAGGCAACCGCATTTCGAGTGCGGCTCGTTATGACCACTTCGATACTCTTCCAATATAAATAATCATGAAAATCATGATTTTATACAGTTTATCCAAATAACACTTTTTTGTCAATATGTATTGGAATTATTCTTTAAATATTTCTTTTTTAAGCTTCAAGGCCGTTAGGGTTGCTTCAATGCTGTATGAGAACTTGATGGTCCAATCATTATTGGTCCAAGAATATCAAAAGCACCATAATCTCGCATATTTAATCTCCTCATATACTTTTTATATCATTTTATTTTACCGATATTGTTAATGTATTATACAAAAATAAACTATATAAAAGCAAGTCATATATATTCTAAGATAAAACAGCTCCCATAAAGGAAGCCATTATAATTTTAAAATATTATATATTTTTAAATGTTTCTACGGCATGTTTTAATTTATTTACAATAGGAAGTTTGTAAGGGCATTTGCTTTCGCATTTTCTGCATCTGACACATGCATCTGCTTTTATCGGCAATGCATCATACTTACTTTTTCCATAATCCTTTAAATTGTATCTTGTTACATAACCTTCAAAAGTAAAAACATTTGGAATATCTATGCCTTCAGGACATGGCTTGCAATAACCGCATCTTCTGCAGAATTCATTTCCAAGACTTTGAACTTCTTTGTATACTTCTTCTTGTTCTTCTTTAGTCAATGGTTCCAAGTTCACTCCAATGGCCGCATTTTCTGCAACCTGGCTTAAAGAGTCCATTCCAGGTATAGCAACATTAATTAAATTGCTGTTAACAATATATTTCAAAGATAGATTTTTATTTGAAAAAGCTCCGCCTGCCATTGGCTTCATAGCTATTGTACCCATTCCTTTTTCCAACGCTTTGTTAAAAAGGTCCGTACCTTGAGATTCAACAGGATTGAATGGAAACTGTATAGTTTCAAATCCACCATGTTCAACTGCTTTCATTAAAATTTCCCTAATATGCCCAGTGATTCCAATGTGCTTTACAAGTCCTTTTTCTTTAGCTTCCATCAATGCCTTAAAAGCTCCATTTTCTGAAAGAACAGATTCAAGCTGTTCAATTTTGCTGACATTGTGAACCTGGTACAAATCAATGTATTCCAATTTCAAGGCTTTTAAGCTTTCTTCAATGAAATTTTTCATAGATTCATAGTCATAGCCCATTGCTTTTGTGGCAATAAAAAAATTTTCTCTTCCTGCAATTTTTAGTGCATTTCCAATATATTCTTCACTTGTTGTGTATCCTCTAGCTGTATCTATAAAGTTTATACCTTTGTTCTTGCACTCTAATATAATGTTTGTTGCTTCTTCCTGACTTACTCTTTGAATTGGTATTCCGCCTAAACCAATTATAGAAACTTCCATTCCTGTATTTCCTAGTAACCTCTTTTTCATTCTCATACCTCTATTAATTATTTTCATTTATTATATATCAGATATCTTTTTACGTCAAATATGATAAATCTAAAAATAAATTTAATTATATTAGTCACTATATTATAAAAAAATAAAATACTTAAACTTAACTATCCAATACTTGTATTCATAAAAAATAAAAACATCCAACATTTCAGAATGTTGGATGTTTTTATGATTTGGAAGAAGATAAAAAAAGTATTATCTAATATAATTATTAACATTATCAAAATTATTATTCATACTTTTTGTTAATTTAAGTTTGAATTGTTGATATTTTTTTAAAATTTAAAATGGATTAAAATTTAGTCGCAATTTCCTATGTTTTTATAAAAATGTGCACATTTGTGGATAAATCTGTTGACAAGTGCCAAAAAAGGCTTAAAATTTGTGTATAACTTATCTAAACAATTTAAGAAGGCTGTGCATAACTTATAGAATCGTGGTGAATATAATGTGGAACGATAAAAATTATCATACTTTGGATTTTGAACTTAAAAGAATTTTTGGCGAAAAAACTATAAAATTGTCAATTGATGGCAACTTTACATGTCCGAACAGAGATGGCACTATTGGAAATAATGGATGTATTTTCTGCAGCGAAAGGGGATCTGGTGATTTTAATTCCGACAGAACCAAATCCATAACACAACAAATTGAAGAACAAAAACAAATAATGTCAAGAAAATGGAAAAGCAATACATACATAGCATACTTTCAGAGTTACACAAACACATATGACTCTGTTGAAAACCTGAGGAAAAAGTTTTACGAAGCTCTCAACTGTGAACATATATGTGGTCTTGCCATAGCTACAAGGCCTGATTGTATTAATGAAGAAATCGCGGAACTTTTAGCTGAATTAAACTCAAAAACATTTCTATGGGTTGAATTAGGCTTGCAAACAATCAATGACAAAACTGCTAATTTAATCAGAAGAGGATATAAACTGAATCAGTTTGATAATTGCATTGAGCTGTTGAAGAAGAAAAATATAAGAACAGTTGTACATTTAATTATGGGGCTTCCTGGGGAAATGAAGGAACAAATGCTTGATACTGTAACATACATTTCTAAATTAAATGTATGGGGCGTTAAACTTCACATGCTTCACATTTTAAAAAATACTGATTTGGCCGAATATTACAATAAAAACCCATTTAAAATAATGTCACAGCAAGAATATATAGGAATCATATGCGATTCTTTGGAGCTTCTAAAAGAAAGCATAGTTATCCACAGGCTGACAGGTGATGGAAAGAAATCTGATTTAATTGAACCTCTTTGGACATTGAACAAACTGAAAGTTTTATCCGATATTGATAAAGAATTGAAAATAAGGGAAAGTTATCAAGGGAAAAATTCACCATTGTAATTTTAATGTAATACTATACTGGTCATTTTATAATATAATAAATAATAAGGAAATACTGTAATTTTTATGGTATTTTTAATTTGTATAAATTAATTATTATAAATGGGTGAAAAAATGAAATGAAAAAAATATTGTTAGTAATTTCAATTATAATATTAGCACTTGCTGCTTCAATAAATGTATATGCATCCAGCTTTCCAGACATAGGCAAAAATACTAATTTGGAAAAATCTGCTGGCTTATTGTCAAGCTACGGTATTATTCAGGGTTATCCTGATGGCACTTTTAAGCCTGACCAGGCTGTTACTCGTGCTGAAATGGCTAAAATAGTAACAGTTGCAGCAGGATACTATGAATATTCCAAGAACATGACCTCTGTTTATGAGGATATGCGCGGGCATTGGGCAGAAAGCTACGTGGAGCTTGCCAATGTGCTAAATATAGTCAACGGAATTTCACCAACTACATATGGCCCTGATAATTTAATTAAATTTGAAGAAGCGTACACTATGATACTAAGACTTTTGGGATACAGCGATGAATCGTTACCAGGTCCATGGCCGCCAAATTACTTTGAAAAAGCAAATGAACTAAACTTATTCCAAAATATTGACACATCCAGTGAATTTGCATCTCGTAAAGATATTTCAATAATGTTATATAATGCTTTGAATTGCAATTTAGTTAAAATAAGAGATAACAATGCAATTTATAATACCAATAAAACATTGATGTCCCTCCTTGGCAGTAAAGTAACAAAAGAAATCACATTGAATGATCTTAAAACTGAAAATTTTGATTTTGCAGACTATTTGTTTAACAAGTGGGATGTATATTATGACAACAAGGGAAAGGCTGTTTATGCTGACAATCCAAGATACAATGAATTTACAGGAACTGTCACCAGCCTTCTGACAAACAGGGTAATATTTGTGACTGATGATTATGGCAATGTGAGAGCTTTTCAACTGCCTGAAATCCCTATAGTAATTAACGGTGAAAAAGGTACCTTTAATAATCTTGGTGACAGCAACATAAAAGTTGTATATGAAGACAACTCCTTCAATGGAGATGTTATAGGCATAGTAGCATATAAAGAAACTGATGTTAAAGTAATAGACAGAGATTCTTTATATAAAGAAGAAACCAAAGTTTTTGCCGGCAAGAATCTGCCGACTACCTACAATTATGAAATCAACTACAACAAACTTCATATTTATGGAGATGCAACAACTTTAGAGGAAATAAAAGAAAATGATGTTGTTTACTTTTATGAAACTAAGGAATCTAATAGAGTTATATCACTCACATTAAATGTTTTCAGATCACAAACAACCGGCATTGTAACTGACGTCCAAACTGTAAACAACATTACTTATTACACTGTTAACAGCATTAGCTATAAAACTGGAGAAAACTTTATATTTACTGAAAAAGCATCCGTAAATGACAATGTGAATTTGATACTGGATAAAAACAACAATATAATAAAACTTAATATATTGGATTACGGAAAATATCCTTCCACATTTGGAATTGTAATAAGTTCTGCGAACAGCACAAACGGAAACTCAACAGCAAAAATACTTGACGAGTATGGAACGCTTAAAACATATTCTCTGGCTGACAATTCAGGTGTTGTAAATATAGTTGAATCAGGCTCTGATTTGCTGAAACAAACATCGTTGAAAAAGAACGACATCGTAAAATTTGATCCTGTAATGAGTGGAACACTAAAAATAATTAATTATGTTACACCTCAATATGTTGCAAGCAACTACAACAGTCAAACTAATACTTTATCAAATGGGAATTGGATATCTCAGGATACATTTATTGTTTATGAAAAAGATGGTAAATATCAATTACTTGAACCTAATCAATTAGATTCATATCTTGAAGGAAAAGCAGTTATAGGATACAAGGGATATGTAGAAGCCCTATACCTTAATAAGGGAATAAAAACAACAAGCTATGTCACGGTTACACCTGAAGTTCCTCAAAGCTACAATGGCACTATTTATGGCATTATAAAAGGTGTTACGAAGATAGATAATACAACAAACCATGTACAATTTTATAACAACAGCAATGTATTTTCTGTTTCAAGTTCTTCAACAGCCGGCAAAAGAATTTCCTCAGTTTTAAATTCTTATGTGAGAGCAGTTATTGTTAACGGAATAATAACCAGTATAGACAAAGTTACACCAGAAACTGAAAAAATAAAAATTACACAAATATATTCAACCCAAGTGTTAATAGACGGAATTACTTACATGGAATATGCAACTGACACAATAATTTATAATTGCACAACTGATGGCTCAGGCAACATTACAAGTTTTAAAGCAGGCTCTAAATCTGACATAAAATCAGGCTCCACTGCGCAGCTTTACGATTTGTACGGAGGATTTGACGGGATAATTGATGTTGTGCTGCTATTTAATTAACAAATATTAAATAAAAATGAAAATTGAACAGTTAGGGACAAAAAAACAGTACTCATGAATTGAGCACTGTTTTTTATTTATTAATTGACTCACACTATTTTTGTTGTGAAATCTTCTATATTCCAGACATCTGTTATAAAACTTTCGTAGAAATACGGTTCATGGCTTACTAAAAGAACCGTTCCTTTAAATTCTCTCAATGCTTTCTCCAGTTCATCCTTAGCCTCTGGATCTAAATGATTTGTAGGTTCATCCAACACAAGGAAGTTTAATTCCTTTAACAGGATTTTGCACAATCTCACCTTTGCATTTTCCCCGCCTGACAAAACTTTCATCATGCTTGTTATATTGTCATTTGTCAGTCCGCAGCGTGCCAGCTCTAATCTGACTTCATGATTAGTTAATGACGGATATTGATTCCATACTTCATCAAGTGCTGTATTAGTGTTATTTCTGGAATCTTCCTGTTCAAAATAACCGCATATTACATTTTCTCCGAAACTTACACTTCCGCCGATAGAAGGTATTATACCAAGCATTGTTTTTAATAGCGTTGATTTTCCAAGACCATTTACTCCCACAAGAGCAATTTTTTTGTTTCTCTCCACTTGGAAGTTTAAGGGTTTAGTTAATGGTTGGTCGTATCCTATTACTAAATCTACAGCTTCAATTAAAAAGCGGCTTGGCGCTTTTGTTTCTTTAAACCTGAATGATGGCTTTGGTTTATCTCTTGGTCTTTCTATAATATCCATTTTTTCAAGCTGCTTCATTCGGCTGTTTGCCATGCCCCTTGTCGCCACTCTTGCCTTGTTTCTTGCTATGAAATCTTCCAGCTTTCCAATTTCCTTTTGCTGTTTTTCATATTCTCTTTCTTCCTTATGTTTGTTCAATTCATATATTCTGGTAAATTCCTCATAATTTCCTACATATCTTGTCAGCGAGCAGTTATCCACATGATAAATAATGTTGCATACATTATTTATAAACGGTATATCATGTGAGATCAAAATAAATGAATTTTCATAGTTTTGAAGATAATTAGTCAGCCACTGTATGTGATTTTCATCCAAATAATTTGTAGGTTCATCAAGAAGCAATATTGTAGGGTTTTGCAGTAAAAGTTTTGTTAAAAGAACTTTGGTTCTCTGTCCTCCGCTAAGTTCGTCAACCATTTTGTCAAGACCAATATCACAAAGACCCAATCCATTTGCAACTTCTTCTATTTTTGAGTCAATAATATAAAATCCACTGCTGTCTAAAATTGTTTGTATGTCTGCAGCATCTTCCATCATTCTATTTACTTGTTCTTCGCCTTCTGTTGCCATATTTTCATAAAGTTCTAACAGTTCCTGCTCCATTTTAAACAAATCGTCAAATGCCAGTCGTAGGTTTTCTCTTATAGTTGTACCTGCTTTCAATGCTGAATGCTGGTCAAGATATCCAACTGTTACTCTCTTTGACCATTCAACTTTTCCTTCATCAGGCATTAGCTTTCCTATTATAATATTTAAAAATGAAGACTTTCCTTCGCCGTTAGCCCCTATTAAAGCCACATGTTCGCCCTTTAAAAGTCTGAAAGACACATTATTCAATATAGCACGTGCTCCGAAGCCATGGGTTACATTTCTTACGTCTAATACACTCATAATTTCTCCTTACATATTTTCAAATTACAATCCATATCATAATAAATATTACTGCGATTGTAAACATATTTTTCTAAAATATATCATATTTACGCACA
>JBASLQ010000142.1:0-3190 GCA_049656425.1 Sedimentibacter sp. | reverse complement strand
AAATGGCAGATGATGCCATATTGATAGACACTTCAAATATGGAAATAGAAGTAGTTGTTAAAACCATTGCTGATTTTATCGGAGGAAAGAATGTTCTATAAAATTGCTGTTGTTATATTAAAAGCTTTAGTATTTTTACTTTTCAATGTAAAAGTACATAATGCAGAAAATCTGGACAATACAGAAGGCGGATATATAGTTTGCGGAAATCATATATCAATGATAGATCCGGTTATTTTGGCAGTATCAACAAAACGCCAAATCCGCTATATGGGCAAAAAAGAATTATTTGAGAATAAATTTCTTTCGTTTATATTCAGAAATTTAGGTGCATTTCCAGTTGACAGATATGGAATTTCTTTGTCAGCAATAAAAAATTCAATATCAGTATTGAACAATAAAGAAGTACTTGGAATATATCCTGAAGGAACCAGAGTTCACGAATATGACGAGAACAATGCAAAACCTGGAATAGCTATGATAGCAAACAAAGCAAAAGCAAAAATAATTCCTGTTTATATAGAAGGACCATATAAATTCAGAGGAAAAATAGAAATATTCTTCGGAAAAGAGAAAGATTATTTTGAAAACCTTACAGGAAAAGCAAATACAGAAATATATACTGAAATAGGCAAAGAAATTTTAAAAGATATATATAATTTACGAATTGATGGTAAACAATAATGAAAATTGAAGTATCAAAGTACAATGGTTTTTGCGGCGGAGTGAAAATTGCTGTTGATAAAGCTTTTAAAATTCTTGAGAGTGAAAAAAAGCTTTACAGTTATGGAGAAATAATACATAATAAAGACGTTGTAGATAAGTTAAAAAGCAAGGGATTGGTCGTTGTTGAGCATATACCCGAAATCAATGATGCCAAAATTTTAATTAGAGCTCACGGTGTTGAAAAACGAGTTGTAGATGAGCTTAATGAAAATGATATTGAAGTTATTGACGCAACATGTGTAAAAGTAAAAAAAATACATAAAATAGTAGAAAAATTCAAAAATAATGATTACAATATAATTGTTACAGGCGATGAAAATCATCCTGAAGTTAAAGGCATCATTGGATGGTGCAATAATGAAGCATCAGTTATTGACAGCGTGAAAAGTTTGATTAATCTTAATATTAATCCTTCTGAAAAGTATTGCTTAGTGTCACAGACAACATTCAATACTAAAACATTTAATGAAATTACAGATGCTATTGATAAAAATAATTATACAAATATAGTTGTTCAAAATACAATCTGTGATGCAACAAGGAAAAGACAAGAAGCATGTTTGGAGTTAGCTTCAAGGTGTAATGTAATGCTTATAATAGGCGGAAGCAACAGTTCGAATACAAAGAAGCTTTATGAACTGAGCAAAAGAATCTGTCCTAATACATTCTTAATTGAAAATTATAAGGAAATTCCTTATAAATATATTGATAAAAAAACTATTGTGGGAGTGTCCGCAGGAGCATCAGCCCCTGACTGGATAATTGAGGAGGTTATTAAAATGTTGGAGAACCTAAATAACAACGACATGAATGAAAAGAACGAACAAGCAGAACAAGCTGGAACAATGCATGAACTGTTTGAAAATTATGGTGGAGTATCTTATATCAGAACAGGTGAAAGAATTAAAGGTACTGTTATATACGTACGTCCTGACGCCATTTCTGTAAACATCAATTATAAATCTGACGGAATTATTACAAGAGATGATTATTCCCTCTTTGAAGTACCAGATTTAACACAAGTAGTAAAAGAAGGCGACACTATTGAAGCTCAAGTTGTAAAAATTTCAGATCAAGACGGAAATGTTGTTTTGACAAGAAAACCATTAGAAGAACACAAAATTTGGGATGAATTAGAGTCAATGAAAAATGATGGTTCAGTAGTTGAAACATTAATATCTGAAGCTTCACAATTCGGAATTTACGGAAAAGTAAAAGGAATAAAAGGCTTCATTCCAAGAAATCAAATATCAATCAACAGAAATGCCGATCCTTCAGAATATGTTGGCAAAAATTTAAAAGTTAAAGTATTAGAAACAAAGAACAACAAAGGAAGAAGACAATTAGTTTTAACTTCCAGAGCTGTTGAAAAAGTAGAAAAAGATGCTAAAGACAATGAAGTTTGGGAAACAATTCAAGAAGGCGAAATTTATGAAGGAACAGTAAAAAATATCCAGGATTATGGCGCATTTGTTGAAATCAACGGTATAGACGGACTTTTACACATAAATGAAATTGCTTGGACTAGAATTAAACATCCTTCAGAAGTACTTAAAACTGGCGATAAAATAAGTGTAAAAGTTAAAAGTATAGACAAAGAAAACAAAAAACTTTCATTAAGCTACAAAGCCACTATTAAAAGCCCATGGGCAATGTTCTTAGACAAACATGAAAAAGGCGATACAGTTACTGGAACTGTAACAAGAATAGTTGATTTTGGAGCATTTGTAATGGTAGATGAAATTGAATGCTTGCTTCATATAAAAGATCTTGACTGGGCAAGAACAGAAAAAGTAACAGACGTTCTTCAAGAAGGTCAGGAAGTAACTGCTAAAATATTAAACATTACAAGAAAAGACAGAAAAGTAAGCTTAGGATTAAAACAATTAATTGAACATCCATTTGACAAATTTGTAAAAGATTTGAACAGAGATGCTATTATACCAGTTGAAGTAACTCGTATATTGTTAGACGGTGTACATGTTAGCGTAAATGGCAATATTGATTGCTTTATACCAATAGCAAAAATATCAAATGAAAAATTAAGAACACCAGCTCAGGTAGTAAAAGTTGGAGAAGTAAAAGATGCAAAAGTACTTGGCATTGATATAAAAGGTAAGAACCTTAACTTGACATTCATATTGGAAGATAAGGGAGAAGAATTCGAAAATAGTGATTCTGCACCATATCAACCAGAAGATTCTAACTTTACTATTGGCGAGTCTATAGGAAATGCACTTGGAGATTTGTTGAAGTAAGAATTAAAATGTTAGGTCATATGCGACCTAACATTTTTTGTATGCCCTAACCCTACTTTTCAGAGTGTTTTTTCTGAAAAATAGCGGTAGGTCAACCGCAACGAGTTCCCAATTTATGCGAGCGACAGCGAACTGATAAATTGGTGAACGAGACTGCGAGATGCCCTAACCCTATTTTTCAGAGTGTTTTTTCTGAAAAATAGCGG
>JBASLQ010000141.1:0-3710 GCA_049656425.1 Sedimentibacter sp. | reverse complement strand
AACTTTTAGTGTAATATTCCAAAGCATCTTCATACTTTTTTTCTAAAAAATAAACTTCTCCAATATTACTAAATATAGAAGCCATATTTAATTTAAAATTATTATCTATACATATTTCAAGCGAATTATTATAATATTCCAAAGCCTTGTCGTACTTAGCTGACTCACGAAAAACTTCACCTATATTATTTAATACACAACTTAATAAAAAATAATCTTTGAATTCATCCAACAAATCTATAACACGCAATAAATATTTAAGGGCTTCTCCATACATTGAGCTATAAAAATAAGCAATTCCTATAAGATTTAATGATTTTATTTTTCCTAATGGCTCTTGTGTTACTTCAAATATTTCAAGTGCTTTATATGAATAATCCAACATTTTATTAATTTCAGATTTAGCTCTGCAGGAAAATGACATGCCAATTAGAGCATATCCTTCTTCTACTTTTAAATTGCTTTTATTTGACATATTATATGCTTCCATGCACATTTCATATGATCTGTCAGGATATGTTACAGATATATTCTTTGCTTCATTAAGTATCTTGTAAATTTCTTCAGAAATAATATCGTCCATTTATAGAGTACCTCATTAAAATATCTTCAATATACATTATAGTATAACTTTAACTATTTTTCCATTATAATTAATTTCCTTGTACTATATTAGCATACCAACACCAATAAGAACTTTGCACGAATTAATTGTTTCTTAATACAGTAATAAACCCATCAAGTATTTGATGGCTTATTTTGAAGCCTTTATTTTGATAAAATTTCAATGCATTATCATTTCCGTTAGATACAAATATAAACACATCATCGATTGATTCAAATGATTTAAGCCATTCCATAGACATATCAAAAAGCATACTGCCAACACCCTTGTCACGGTAATCATCTTTAATATAAAATTGAGAAAGACTACCAACATCATCATTTTTTACAGAATCAAAATCAAAGAAAGCATCACAATGCAAAGTTGCAAAACCGCCGGAGTAAGTCCTCTTTGGAGAAATAGTGCTATAAGCATATCCGATAACTTCATTACCTTCTTTAGCAGCTACTATGTAGTTTTCCTTAGCGCTTTTAACAGAAGGAATCATTCTTGTTTCAAAACACATATTATCAAAAAACTCAGGATGTAGACTTGCCTTGGATTTTTGATAAGTCATTAAATCATTGCACAAATCTTTAACATTAGTTAAATTATTCTCTGAAACAATTTCATAATTAATGCTCATAATTTTTATCTCCCTTTAATTTATTGATAAACTAATTAGTTGAAATTTTACTTTATCTTTCACGTCAATTAACTTTAATTGTCCCAAGTTATAATATATTCCCAGTCATTAGGAACATTTACATTTTTTAGTTCTTGCCATTTACCATCTAATCCCAGCTCTTTTGCTGCTAATTCAAAATGTCACATAGCTATGCCTAAATCATTTTTTTGCACATCAAAATTCACTGATCCATAACCTTTAGTTCTGCAAAGATAAAAGTGATAAGAGTTTTTATCCTTTATTATTCTCCAAGGCTGCTTGTTTGAAGCTGAAGGTCCAAGTCTAACCATTTCTATTGGAACACCATATGTTCCCAGTTTTTCACTTGACCCGCCAGTTTTATGTCTATCTACAACTAAAAATCTTGCTTTTATTGTCGATTCATTATTAATTTCATCAATATAATCCTTAAGTTTTTGAAGAATATCATCATCAATATCCTTAGAATCAAATGTTCTGCAAGATGACCGCATCTTTATTATTTCTATAACCGATTTTTGTAATTTCATTTATATTCCTCCGCTTCATGCATATTATTATTAATTACTTGTAGCATAATTCTCCTCCAGAACCTCCAAGTAACTTATCTTCAATAATTATATCATGTTTTATAAATTATTATAATCTTTTCTTAACTAATTTAATATTATATGTTTCACATATTTATAATCATTAATGTCAATAATAATTTTGGATATTATTGTTTTATATGGTATAATTAATAATATACCTTTAAAAATTAGATTTTAAGAAGGAGTGATTTTTTGAAAAAACCTGGGAAAACACCTTTGATGAGGGCAAAGAAATTAGAAAAAGCTCTTGGAGTAGAACAAATTTATTTGAAGCTTGAAGGTACAAATCCTTTCGGACATAAATATGACAGAATCTCTGAAATGTTGATTAAAGACGCTTTAAATCATAAAAAAAGCGGGCTTTTAGTAGATGGTTCAAGTGACTATGTTAATTCTATGATTAAATATTCTGAAAATTTTGATTTAGAAGCAAAAATTTCCTTGTTTAAAAATGAGAAATGGAAAGAAACCGCATTTAAAAGCAGCCATTTTGTAGATTTTAGAAAGGATGATAAAAACAACAAATATGAACTTATAAATAAATACTGCAGAGATAATAATTACTACAATGCATCTAATTTATATGCCAACAAACACCTCAGTATAATTTCTTTGCAAAAAATAGGTGAAGAAATTGCTGAAAAATTAGGAGACGACATAAGCACTGTATTTACACAGCTAAGTAATGGTTATACAGTATCCGGTCTTTATAATAGCTTTGTAAACAAATGGGTAGAAGGTGATATAAATATATATCCTCAAATATTTTCATGTACTATACCCAATGGAAATTCTATCTATAATGATTATAAAAAGAATATGGAGTTAAATGATCTTGATAATTATAATGTAAAAATTAATAAATATACGAGGAATTTATTTGCAGATGAAGGAGCTCTGTTTGAAGATACATTAAAGGCTATTTATGACACTGATGGCAGAATAATATCCGTTGATGAATCCCTGTTAAAAGAGAGTGTGCAATTTTTAAAGAAGCAAGAAAATATCATATTATCTACTGAAGAAGGTTATTCATTTGCAGGATTTTACAAACTGGCTAAAGAAGGAAAGATTAAAAACGGAAAACATGTTATTATCCTCAACGATGGAAAAAGTGATTTAGAATTAATAAGAATTGAAAACTTTGAAGAATATTCTAAAGAAACTATTTCTAAATGGACAAAAGAATGGCTACAGCATTATTCTGACACTTTAGAAGAAACTGAAGAAGCGGTCGAATTTGCCATGAAAAATGGATTTATAGTTTTAGCTTTAAGAAATAAAATTCCGCAAGGTATAGGTGTTGTTGTAAGTCTCGGATTTCAAAAAGTTCTTCCAACTTATCATCTTGTATATATCGGCACAAAAGAAGGAAATAAGGGCCGTGGTATAGCTTCAGAGCTAATTAATCACTTGCTGGAATTAACAAATGGCAAACTTTCTCTTCATGTTGATCTGGAAAATAAAAGAGCAAAAACTTTATATGAAAAATTAGGTTTTAAAACTGCATATTTCAGAATGATTTATAATAAGCTTTAACAATTATTCCTATAACCGCAGTTAATACACTGATACTCACTCCAATAAGTAGTGAATCAATATTAAAATTCAGGAATATTTCACTCAATAAAAACGAAAAGAAACCTAGTATGCTGGAAAGAATTGCAAATGGGTACTTTGGGGACGGACCTTGGAGTTGCCAAATTGGAAATTTAAAGGTCCGTCCCCATATTTTCCATATTTTCTAAATTTATGAACAATTCTTTTTAATTGATAATTTATGTCAATCAGAAAGAACCGTCCCCAATTTTACCAATTTTATTCTCGATTTTCTTTTAATTAATAT
>JBASLQ010000140.1:0-2952 GCA_049656425.1 Sedimentibacter sp. | reverse complement strand
AGGGAGTAGCAATTAGCAATTAAATCATAAAAATACGGTTATTATGATTTATTAGTTTTTGCAACGCAAATAATTCAAAATAAATGAATATTGTATTTTTCAAAAAGTAGTGATATAATCACTTTTAGAATACGTTTGCTAAGTACTAAGTTGTGCAAAGAAGGTATATTGATGAAAAAAAAATCTTCACTTGAGAGAAAAATTAGCATTCTCATAATAATTGTAACATTTTTTTCCCTTCTAACCATGGGGTTTATGACTAGAAATCTTATATATGAAAATTCTAAAAACGATCTGGGTAAAAGGGCATTAGAGTTGTCTAGATTCATTGCTTCACTTGATGTTGTAAAAAGTGCATATAAAAGTGATAACCCAACGGAAATATTACAACCAATCTCAGAATCATTACAGACTAAAAGATTAGCTTCTTTCGTTGTTTTTTTGAATATGGATGGTATTAGATTGACACATCCTAACACTGAACTAATTGGATTGCATTTTACAGGCGGAGATGAGATAAATGCATTAAACGGTAAATCTTATTACTCTGAAGCAGTAGGTGTTTCGGGACCATCGATTAGGGGCTTTACTCCTATATACGATGAAAAAAATGTACAAGTTGGAGTAATTTCTATTGGTATGTTCAAAGATAACATAGACTTTTTGTTAAGTGAAAACCAAAAATTGGTTTTTTTTGCAGTGTTTATAGGTATGTTTGTAGGAATCATTGGCGCAAAATTACTTGCAAAAAACATAAAAGAAACAATGTACGGAATGGAGCCAAGAGACATAGCTGAACTTTTGCAACAAAGAAATACAATTTTAAATTCTGTAAAGGAAGGAATAATTTTTTCTGACAAATATGACAGAATCGCATTAATAAATTCAACTGCAAAGAAGTTACTGTCTATTCCAAACGAAGCTATTGGCATGAATGTGGAGGAAGTATTACCAACTACAAGAATGCATATTGTAAGACGTAACGGAATAGATGAATATAACGCACAGCAAAAAGTAAATGATGTTGTAATCATAACAAATCGAAAGGTTGTTAAAGTCAAAGATGAGATTATTGGTGTAGTAGCAACCTTTACAGAAAAAGAAGAAGTACAAAGATTGGCTGAAGAACTAACAAACATTAAAGAATATGCAAATGGCTTAAGAGCTAAGACTCATGAATTCAGAAATAAATTACAAACAATACATGGTTTAATAGAGCTTGAAGAGTATGAAGAAGCTAAAAGAGTAATTTCTAAAACATCAATCAAGGAGCAAACTATCATAACATACCTTAATGAAAGAATAAAAGACCCTTCAACAATTGGTTTTCTTTTAGGAAAATTTAAGGAAGCAGAAGAAAAAGGGATAGCCATACATTTAAGCAAAGATTCGTATTTTGAAAAGTTGCCATCTAATTTCTCTACTGATGATATGGTTTTGATACTCGGCAACTTAATAAATAATTCTATTGACGCAATACAATCTTCATCAGTAATAAAATCAAAGGGTACTATCAAGATAAATATAGAAGATTCCGCTGACAATTTGACAATAACAGTTGAGGATAACGGTCCAGGGTTATGTTTAGATAAAGACAAAATTTTAGAAAGAGGTGTTTCTTCTAAAGAAGGTAACAGAGGTATGGGGCTGTTCTTAATAAATAATCAGGTAACAGAGTTAAACGGAGGAACTTTTAAAATCTGCAATTTGAAGAATGCACCTGGAGCAATTGCAATTGTAACTATACCAAAGATGGAGGATTAAATTATGTATAAAGTTTTCATAGTGGAAGATGATCCGATGGTGCTCAATATTAATATAAGGTTCACTGAGAAAGTAGATGGTTTTGAAGTTGTCGGAACTTCTCGTGTAGGAAAGAACGCAGTTAATGATATAATCAGTAAAACCCCAGATTTGGTTCTTTTAGATGTTTTTCTTCAGGATCAAAGTGGATTAACGCTTCTTCAAGAGATTAGAGCTACACAATATTATCCTGAAGTTATTATGATTACTGCGGCAAATGATGCAGAAACAATTGAAAAAGCTTTTAAATTAGGAGCATTTGACTACATTGTCAAACCATATGGATTTGCAAGGTTTGAAAAATCATTAGAATCTTTTGCACAGAAAATTGTGTCAATCAAAAATAAAAGCACAGAGTTTTCACAAATTGATATAGATGAAATTAACTTTACTATGATGAATATATCAAAAGAATCACAAGGTACTTCCAAGCTATCTGAATACCCAAAAGGCATTGATGAAATTACACTTGACTTGATAAAAGAAGCAGTTCTAAAAAGCAAAGTGCCTGTATCAAGCGGTGACATGGCGGATAGCCTTCGTTTATCAAGGATCACTACAAGAAAATATCTTGAGTATCTAGCGGATGAGAAAATTATAAAAGTGGATCTCAAATATGGAAATTCGGGTAGACCAACAAGATTATTTTTCAATCCTGATTTTGTAGATTTAAATAAATTTAATGTTTATTAGAGTTGAATTATACATATCTCTTTCTTTTTAGAATCTGGAGGACAAATTTTTTATGAAAGACCTTTTAGAAATTTATTTTACTTTTTTTAAGATAAGCTCTATTACTTTTGGAGGAGGAATGGCTATGCTTCCAATTCTGCAAAATGAATTAGTTAAATCTAAAAAATGGGTGACTGATGAAGAAATTATTGATTATTTTGCTCTTGGTCAAAGTTTACCAGGCATAATAGCTGTAAATGTTGCTTCTTTTATCGGATACAGAAAAAAAGGAGTCTTAGGAGAAATATTTGCAGGCTTAGGAATAGTTTCTCCATGTATCATAATAATTTTGGTTATAGCATCACGTATAAGCAATTTTAAAAATATAGAAATTGTTCAACATGCATTTGCAGGTATAACCATTGGTGTATCTGCACTCATCTTTGGTGCTGTAAAAAATTTATGGGAAAAAAGTAT
>JBASLQ010000139.1:0-8833 GCA_049656425.1 Sedimentibacter sp. | reverse complement strand
TTGCATATGTGATTGTCATTACTATTCTTAAACAGGTATTACCAATTTCAGAAATAAAAGATGGAATACAATTGCAGGTTGTCTTGCATGGAAATGAAAGAGCTTATGATGCTTTTGGGGAAGTTTTTGAGGAATCTATGCGAAAGGTATTTGTTCCAATTTTAGAAAAAGAGAATGCATATGTACTTGAAGTGAGAGAAATTGAAATTGATAAACTTGCTATTTCATCCATTACTACAGCACTTTCCAACAAACTGTTAACTGAAAAAATACTAGAAACAAAAATATAAAAATATGTCAATCTCGATATGAGACAAGGAGAATAAGATGAATGAAAATAAAATTGTGATATTGACAGATTCTTGTTCAGATGTGCCCGAAAACATGCTAAAAGATTTTGTATTTATCAAATAGCGCTAAGTATCAATTATAAAGATAAGTTATATCGTGATAGGATTGATATTACACCTGAAGAAGTATATGAGAATTTGCAAAATGAAATACCTCATACTTGTCTTCCATCAATGGGAGAGATTCATGAGATAATAAAAAAAATCATAGAAGACGGATACACTCAAATAATTATTCCTGTAATCTCTTCAGGATTGAGCGGAACTTATAATGCAATCCAGAATGTTTGTAGTGAGTTTAAAGATATTAAGACAGCAGTAATTGATGCGAAAAATATTGCACTCGGTTCTGGATTTTTATCTGTCTATGTAGCACAATTAGTTGAAAAACATTTAAGTTTTGAAAAAATCGTCAAGAAAATTGAAGATAAAATTGGAGATTCTCATATTTATTACAGCTTACAAACGCTGCAATACCTTGTAAATGGTGGAAGACTTGGACGTGTAGAAGGTATGCTTGGCAGTATGCTTCAAATAAAGCCTATCATTTCTTGTGACGAAAATGGAATTTATTACACAGTTGAAAAGGTGCGAGGCAGAAAACAAAGCATTAATAAATTAATAGAAATAGTAGAAGATAAACTAAAGGATAAAAAAAATTATTATCTTACAATTTGCCATGGATATGCACAGGAAGAAGCGGACAAAATAAAGGAAAGAATGAAATCATATCTAGACAACGCTACGCTATTTATGGAAGGTCAGATTTCTCCTGCACTTGGTGTTCACACAGGGCATGGTCTTATAGGAATTGGATTTTTTAATTTGTAGGGGAGCTTAATGAATTAGGCTGAGAAGAGAACTACTCTAATGTTCAAAACCCTAAAACAGTAAAACTGTTTGGAACCTGATCCAGGCAATGCTGGCGTAGGGATTGTATATATAGGCATAAACCTTTAACATTACAACCTCTTCCATTACCGGGAGATGTTTTTACTCAAATATATGAGCATCACTGACGGCCATGGCTATTTCACTTGACAAATCGCTATTATCACTAAAAGGCAGTTCATATATAAACTTCCTAAAATACTCAATTGCACTTTATTTTGTTATAATATTCTCATTATAAAGCTTAACATACAAGCTTGATTATCTTAGTGAAAGCCTCCTTTTCTCTGAATTGCGCCAACAAGTAAAGGGCATATTCATGCAGCATATATTCTGCATCATCCAATGCAATGTCTGGATTCTCAATTACTTCATCTAATGTATTCAGCAATATGGGTGTTATTTTTTCTTTATTTCCTATTGCCTCCTGCAGCTCCTTATATGGAAAATTTTTATTGAAATATCTCAGCTTTTCTATAATATTCTCCATTTTAATTTCTCTATTTCTTCTTTAATTTATCAGCGTCAAATTCATAGACGTCAAATTCTCCTTCATATCCGCAAACGCCCATACGAGGTGAATTTGTAACAGTAAAAAAAACCGATTCGTCATTTTCAAGTTTATCAAAACATTCTTCATAAAAGAATTTATCGTCCTCATGACCATTGTAATATCCAGGAGCAAAAACAACCGCTTCCTCCCCGCATTCACTGCAAATGTATTTTGTCGGAACATTTCTTGCCACAAGTTCAATCCCGTTTTTTCTGTTCGGAACATAATGTCTTCCAATACAGGTGATTACTAAATCTGTTGGCGATCCAAAATCATATTCATAATTCAATTTGTCATGAAGTCCGAACACCATGCCTATTTTCGAATTTTTGCCTACCTTTTCTCTGCCTGCATTTGTAAATTCACTTAAGTGACCGCAGCACTCAAGCCATATCTTCCTCAAAAATTTATCAAGCGAGTTTAATGTGGATTTTTCCAACACATCCAGGTACAGCCAGTAACTCTTGTCGTATTTATCTTCAACCTTTAACAAGAAGCTGATATCAGTTCCATCCGAACTGATATGCTCCTTTATCAAATGATTTTTCATAGCAGTCTTTCCAAACTCTTTTCCGCACAAATAGCAATTTCCATTGTTTTTAATTGTATTGGCCATGTCTTTTTCTCCTGTTTGTAAAATATATTTAGTGACGGACCTTTCAAAAAATCCGTTCCTTAAAAACGCCTATTCTAAAATATGTTTTAATCATGTTAGCAAGAAGAGGGGACTTAATGCTTTGAGCAACCTTTTTCATTTCGTCTACAGAATGTGGTGCTTCAAGAAATATAATGTCAGCACCTGCCTTTTCATATGCCATCACCCTTTCAAGCGCGTCTTCAAATCCATTAACAGCTCTTGCATCAGTTCTGTCAATTATACAAAAAGTTGCAGAGGGAACTAAGTATTATGAAAATGACATGTACAAATGTAAGTGGCATTTGTTTAAAAATCAAAAGATACGGGTAAGACAGATGAAACGTTCCCGTGTCTTTTCATTTTTAATTAAATAATTTTTTTATTTAACAACACAATTGATTATATTGTCAGCAAATTCTGTTGCTTTATCCCTTATATTATCCATTTTTTCTATATCTCCATAATCATTGGCAGTTTCCATAAGAGCAAATTTAGGCGGAAGCATAAATGTTTTATTTATATTCAAAGCACTTATTAACTGCTGGGCAATTATATCACTTCCACTGAAACCGGAAACAATTATTGCATACAAATATTTATCATAAAATTTTACTTTTCGAAATAGAGCTGTCAAACGGTTTATTGTTGCAGACATATTAGCACTTATGGCATCATTGTAATTAGGGCACAGCATTACCATAATGTCACAGTCAATTATTGCAGGATACACTTCTTCAACCATAATTCCTCCGTAAAAACAATTGTTGCTTTGGGAGTAGTGTTTGCAGGCTTTATATGAACAACCTTTGCAATCCCTTACCGAACCGTTTTCTATATGAATTTCATTGATATCGTATTCCTTTAAGTTTTCTTTTACCATTTTCCATAGAGAAAATGTATTTGATGTTCTGTAGTTGCTTGCATGAAGCGTCAAAATTTTTGGCTTAATGATTTTGTTGGCTCTGAAATTCATCAATCTGTCAACAACATTTTTACAATCATTAAGACAAATATCTTCAAGGCTCAAATTGGAATCAGATATTTTTTTTTGCGTATTAAAATTTTTCAATGAACCTGTCGCTTCAGACAACGGTCTTCCCGGGAACATGCATCCTGCCATATTTGCATACAATATGGTTTTTCGTGCTGTATCTCTGGAAAATAATTCATTGTTTCTGTTTATTATTACGCTGCCAACAGAATTTTCCATGAAGTCAATTCCTGAGATTCTTATTTTTTCAAGCATTTTTAAATGCTCTATATTTAAGCCTGAATCACCCAGCTCCACAGAAAATAATATTCTCTTGTTTTTCATATCCTTCATTTCGTCGCATGTCTTAATTATGTCATATTCATATCCTCTTAAAGAATATTCTAGCATTTTTCCAAGTCTTTGGGATATTTCCCCCGGCAGAAGCACATATAATTTATCCACATTCCCACCCCTTATTATTGTTCAATGTTCATTGTTCACTTTTCATCCTTAATAGCTCTTGATATGTATATTTTATTCTGATAAAAAGTTCTTCAGGCATTTTTATTTTTTCGATTTCAAGTCCTGAAGGCAAATTTCTATTTTTTGCACCCATAAAAACACCTCCTAAATAATTTGAGCTGTAATGATATTTTCCTTCAAGTGTGCAAATTATTGATATGGCTCCTGATGAAAGTGCAGGTGCAATATATGGTTTAAATCCTGTTTTTCTAACTTCAAGGTTTGCTTCAACTGCAAGTTTTGTAAGTTCCTTTGAAAGTTTATCATCATAGTTTATTATGCTGTTTGCAATGACTAAATCATTTCCATGTGGTCCAAACGCTCTTCCTTCTTTGAAGTATGAAGAAAATTTTTCATCACTTTTAGCGTAATACATTGCTCTTGCATTCATGACACCAAGTCCGTATCCTTTTATTTGTTCAGGTGCAAGACTGCCTTTGCTTTCTTTTAAAACACAAGCACACAGCAAATCAACAGGATCAGATACTACCGCAAATATCCCTTTAAATCCAACATCAGCTGCCATTAAAGCATATTCTCTAATTAACTTCAAATTTTCTTCAAATTGAACCATTCTTACGTCAACCGACTCAGATCCCACAGGAGGAACTCCCTTGGAAGCGCAAAAAACAAACATATCACAATTGAATAATTCATGTTTTTCTATTCCGTGCACATTTGGCAAATAATCATAATCAAAAGGAAGAGAAGTTTGATTCATTTCATATTCCCATCTCTTAATTTTATCCTGGCTTCTGTCAAATATACCTATTGACTCAATAGATTCTCCGCCCAGCAATTTTAATCCTGTGAGCAAAGTGCTTCCCACATCTCCGAGAGCCAGAACATTGACCTTTTTCTTTTTAATTTCTGACATATAAAAACATTCTTCATAATTTTCATATTCAGTATTTACAGCCTTGACTTTTCTCTCATTTATTAATTTTAATATTTTTTCAGGAACTTCTTCCCTTTTTTTACTTAATTCATTTTCTTCCTTTAATTTTAACAAATCAATACTTTCTTCTGCTGTAAACAAATCTTCTATATCTGATACAGAATAAGACATCTTTGAAATCTCTTTTGGTGATTTGTATAAAAAGTAAAGTTCATGGCAGTCTTCCGGCATATCATTAATTTTAATTTTCATATAGCTGTATTCGGCTGATGTTGAAAATAAATACTTATCTTTAAATTTATAATAAAACATTATTTTATTATCCTTTCAAGTTTTATTAAAGTTTCAATATTTACGTCCATATATCCTGATGCTTCCCTGTTTAAATCATAAGATATATTATCTCCCAAATATGGCAGTCTAGGAGATAAAAGAACTTCACCAAGCCTTTTCACTGTAAGTTTTTTCTCATATAATTCCTGAAATTCTGTTTCTAAAACATGAAGTATATTTTTTGCATTTTCCAGACTAACCATGGACAAATTGTATATAGCTTCATTTGAAGCACTGTTTATAAACATTGGTGAATAGTATGGAAGTATTAAATTTATTGATGGAATCAAATTAAGCATATTTTCATTGTTAAGCCACATTCCATCACCACCTAAAAACGGATACATTAAATTCTCATTAAACCACAATCTTAAATTAGGTATAAAATATGCACAATCGGCATCTCTGCCTTGTATATCCATTAAGTCCTTTCCTCTTCCGGACATTATGCCTACTATGATTTTTTTAACATCAATATTATATTTTTTTAATATAGGATCTAATTCTTTTATTCTATAACCTTTATGAAGTAAATCATCTACTAAAATTACCGGTTTTTCAAAAGATTTTATAGTTTTAACCTGGTTTTCTATTGGTGAATAAAAAGGATATTCTGCAATTTTAAAATGTTTTGCATCAGTACTGTATACTTTTTCAGTATGCAGCGATTTCGTAACTGTATTTGGCACAACCATTCCCTTTAAAATATTACCAAAAGGAACGCACATGTTATCCCCTATAACTCTTGGAACCTGCACTTCATTACTAACATTGTTAATGCTGCATATTTTATTAATTAATGTCTGATTTATCATATCATTGTCAATTGATAGTACCAGACTTCCAGGATAAAGCTCTGTCATAGATTTTTGCAGTTTTTTTCTTGCAATTTCAATTGCTTCATGTACTTTTACATTTGCATTTAGGGGCTCTTTTATGAAGCTTTCCAAATTAAGAGTAAGACAAATAGGAAATTTCATATCAACTGCATAGACGGTTTTATTCATGATTTCATCTTCAATTTTAATAAACCCCTGAAGTTCCAACGTTTCAATAACTGTTTCACTGTTTGTATTAGACATAATATTGTAGTAAAGTGCATAAGTAAAATCTTTTTTCAAGCAGTATGCAAGTGTTTCTGTTATTATTATTTGTTCCATGTTGTCATAGATTTTGCTGGGATTTATAAAAATACCATCAATTATAATTATTCTACCGGCTGTTTTTTCCCTTACATGATTTGCAATATCCTGGCTTTGAAACTCAGAATATACGTCGGAAGAACTAATTTTATGAAATGCCGAAAATCCTAAAAGTTTGTTGGAATTCTTGCCATCTCTTATCACAAGCAATCTTATGTTTTTAGATATTAATTTTTCTCCTATATTTTCATAAAGATTTGTATGCATGAAAATATAATGGCCTATTTCATCCACAATTTTTTTGCTTAAATCTTCAACCACTTCAATTATAAAAGGTTTGGATTTTAAAACACTTTTGTTCAAAGGCTCTCTTATATACAAATTCCTGTCATATATAAAACTTTGTGCCAATGAATCTATTAAATTAGAAATATCCCTGTTATTATCAATATTTTCTCTTATCTGAGTTGAACTGATATCTTCTAAGTATAAAGGAAGCTGCAGTTCTACAAGTGATCCTTTTATTCTGTTTTTAGTTTCCTCAGCTTTTTTCATGGCAGCTGAAGTCAAATCATCCTTCGTCCTTTTGAAAACTATATGATTAAAACTGTGAATGGAATTTTTTGTTGGTCTTGCCTTATAAGCAGTAGCATTCATCAATACGTCACTTCCAACAACAATGAAAATATCCTTGTCCACAAACAATTCTTTTAAACCTTTCAAATCATAGGCATTTGTAAGGTTTACCGGAATATCGTCAGGAAACAAAAATACTCCTAACTCATCTGCTATGGACATATTAATAATTTGTCTTCTTATCATTCTTGGCTGAACTTTTTTAGACCATGAAAATTCATCAACAGCCAAGTATACATCATACCCAAGATTTCTGATTTCTTCCACAATTCCTTTATGACTAAGTGAGAACGGGTCAAATGTTCCCGGGAAAAATGCAATATTTTTATTTTCATTAATTTCAAAATTCTTGTAATAAAATTCATAATCACTTATGAACCTGTATATATGGTTGAATGATGCTGAATTATTGAAGAAAAACAAATCTCCTAATTCCTTTTCACTGATTAAAGTAAGGAGTTTCTTGTAAATCAACAGGAATATTTTATTTTTTTCTTCTAAGCTCAGTTTTTTAGAGCCAAAAATATGTTGTCCAATTACAAGAAATGTTTCCTGCTTAACTTGTACATTATAATTAGCAAGACCGCTTAAAATAATGCCCAGTATTTTAATAAATCTTTTGTTATATACTTCATCTTCTTCACCAAATCTATCTTTATACTCAGGATAATGCTGAACCATTATACCAAATGTACTAATAACAAGAGCACTGGCCCTTTCATTTGTACCTTTGTAAATATTTTTTAAATCATTAATAAATTCGTCAAGTTCCTTAGGAGTCAAAAGCATTACAAAACGACCAAGGTATTCCGGTATATATTTGGCATATTGAAGTTCATCTATTTCAAGTCCTTTAATTAATTCAAAAGCAATTTCATTTCTTTGATCTATTGTTAATAATGGACCAAGTTCCACAAGAGAATTTCCTGCTTTATTCCTTACAGATTCTTTCGCGCTGACTTTTACAAGATTTGCTAAATGTGTTGCAGTTTGAAGCAAAGCTACATCGTTTGTACTTTTTATATGATCCATAATATAATCAATACTGATTGTTTTAACATTCCATGGTGTTGCAGCTTTCAGGTTATTAAGAAACAAATCAGAAGTTTTATAACTGCTGCTTGTTATAAGCGTTTTATAGCTGTTAATTAAATCTTCAGTCATATTTAAATTCTTAGCTATTTTGTATTTCAAATAATTAATGCACAGCCCATCATTTTCTGAAATAACTAATATAAATTCATAAATTTTATCCAAAGAACCACTGGCAATATTCTTATTTTTAACAACTAAATTAAAAAACTGCACTGCCATGAGCCTTATGTCCTGAGCAGTATTGTTCAGAGAGTCAATAGAATAATCTATAACATAAGTTAACTGATTTGACTCATACAAGTCAACAGGTATGCTAAGAAGCGAATTTATACAGCTTAATCTTGCCACATACTCTTCTTCTTCATATTTGAAATGACTTAAAAATATATCCAGATAGCTTTTTTTATCTTTATTCCTTTTGGAATTAATTACTGCATCTACAAATATTCTAAGGGAATATCCTATCCATTCCTTGTGGTTGTCGGTTACTTTATAACCGGGGTCAAGAAAAAGTTCCAGATATTTATCCCAAATAGACAAACCGCTCATATCTTCACTGATATTAAACTTAACATCATCAGGCAATTCTTTCGAATATTCCAGGTCAAATGATACAATAATGCTTCCCATGAGACATGCTGCCTGACGCCTTATATCCCCTTCTCTGTGAACTAAAAGTTCATATAAAAAACTAAGTGTAAATAATTGTTCTTTTTGAGAAAGATATATTGAATATTCTTCCAGTATATTTAAATAAGACCTTAAGTTTTTCCAGTCCTGTTCGCTTCTGGCAGCCTCTATCA
>JBASLQ010000138.1:0-6546 GCA_049656425.1 Sedimentibacter sp. | reverse complement strand
ATATCAATGAAGGCGATGTAATAGCAACAATTGAAGAAAGCGGCTTAGCACTTGACATAGCAGCAAAACAAAATTCTATAGAAAAATACCAGTCTCAAATAGAGGATCTGGCAGAAGGTGATACAGTGTATTCACCTATGAAGGGAACCGTACTTCAAATCAATGTATCTGAGGAAGAGGTTGTAGACAGAACTACAGCACTTATGACTGTAGCCAATCTTGATAATATGGAGGTTGTTATAGCTGTTGATGAACTGGATATTAATAAAATTGTTCTGGGTCTTAATGCAAATATAACCAGTGACGTCTACCCTAATGACAAGTTCACAGGAAAAATAACCAAGATATCAATGGAAGGTACAAATCAAAGTGGTGTAACAACATATGATGTTACTATTAAGCTTGATGACAGAAAATCTCTCATGTCAGGCATGAATGTGGATGTAGAAATATTGGCTGACTCCAGAGAAAATGTAATTACTGTTCCAATTGAAGCAATTCAAAAGCTTAAAGGCGAATATTTGGTTACCGTTAAGGATGCATCCGGCAATAAGAATGATGTTAAGGTTGAACTTGGTCTTGCAACAAAGGATAAGGTTGAAATAACATCAGGCTTAAGTGAAGGAGATATAATAGTTTATAGTGTTGTACAGTCTGATTCCACTCAAATGCCTCCCGGTATGAACAGGGGAGTGCCAGGCGTTGGAAGCAGCCGACCCGGAGATAATGCAGTTATTCGGCAGGAAGGTTCAAGACCATGATAGATATAAAAAATATTACAAAGACATATGATATGGGCTCTGTACAAGTGCAGGTCCTAAGAGGAATTACTCTTCATGTCGGAGAAGGCGAATTTTTGTCAATAATCGGACCTTCAGGCTCCGGAAAATCTACGTTAATGAATATGATTGGATGTCTTGATACACCAACAACAGGAGAGTATTATTTAGACGGCAAAGAAATAAGCACCTACAATGAAAAACAACTATCAAAAATACGCAACCAAAAAATAGGTTTTATATTTCAAAAGTTTAATCTCCTCCCTAGATTATCAGCACTTGAGAATGTGGAGCTCCCATTGATATATAGAGGCATGAACAGTAAGGAAAGAAGAGAAAGAAGCATTGAAGCTTTAGAAAAGGTAGGCTTAAGTGACAGAATAAATCATAATCCAACAGAGCTGTCAGGCGGACAGCAGCAGCGTGTTGCCATAGCAAGGGCTTTAGCAGGAGATCCGCCGGTTCTTCTTGCTGATGAACCTACCGGCAACCTTGATTCCAAATCAGGCAGCGATGTAATGAATTTAATCAAGGAATTAAGCAATGAAGGCAAAACCATAGTACTGATAACTCATGACAATGAGATTGCAAATGCTGCTAAAAGAACAATTATAATCAAGGACGGGTTGCTTCTTAACAGCAATATAATATAGGAGAAAGGAAAAATTATGAATATAAAAAGCATTACAAAAATGGCCTTTCAGTCTATTCTATCCAATAAAATGAGAACATTCCTCACAATGTTAGGCATCATAATAGGTGTGTTCGCAGTAGTTGTTTTAATTTCCATCGGACAAGGTGCAACATCTGGTGTTACAGAAAGTATTTCAAGTATGGGTTCTAATATTATCAGTATAAATGTATTTAACAAAAGAAAATCAATTGATTTTAACGATGTAAATGATTTTGAAAAAATTGAAGGCGTACTGAAAGTTACTCCTGTATATTCTTCTAATGCAACAGTCAAATACGATTTAGAAACAATGAATGTCAGCATTACCGGTGGAAATGAAAATTATATGAGCATCAATAACTATGAAATAGGCTCAGGAAGATCGATTAATCCCGTTGATATTGACTATAGAAACAAAATTGCAATTATAGGATTAACTGTTGCAGAGGATTTATTTGGCAAGGATGATCCTATAAACAAAGAAATATCAGTAAATGGTGAAAAATATACTGTTGTTGGGATACTAAAAGACAAAGGCAGTTCCATAGCAGGAGACAGCAATGAAATAGTAATAGTTCCTATAACCTCATTGATGAGACAATACAATACAAGCAGCATTAACAGCATAATCGTACAGGCAAAGTCTGCTGAAGAATCTTCGGCCGCTAAAGAAAATATTGAAAAATATCTATTGGATTATTTTGAAGATGAGGATTCCTACCGAGTATTCAGTCAAGATGAAATGCTTGAAACAATAAGTGAGGTTACCGGAATGCTAACAGCCATGTTAGGTGGCATTGCCGGAATTTCATTATTGGTCGGCGGTATAGGGATTATGAACATAATGCTTGTAACCGTGACTGAAAGAACAAGAGAAATAGGTGTGAGAAAAGCTATAGGTGCAGGAAGATCCAATATCCTGATTCAATTTTTAATTGAATCATCAGTATTAAGCGGTGTTGGTGGAATCATAGGTGCAACGCTTGGAATTATAGCTTCATCTGCAATAAGCAATATGATGAATATTAATTATACAGTCAATATACCTGTAATTTTAGGAGCATTTATATTTTCCTTAGCTGTAGGTGTATTCTTTGGATTATATCCTGCAAATAAGGCCTCTAAATTAAAACCTGTGGATGCACTGCGTTATGAATAAAATCATGGTGACGATTCTCCGAAAGGATCATCACCATGATTTTTATTATTTAACTTACACTACAACTTCTATATGTGATGCGAATAGATTCTATTCGCTTTTTTATTGCCAATTTATCGGCGTATTTCCACAAAATTCGGAAATAGTATAGCTTGACAATTAAAACTGAATTTTTTTCTATATAATTCAAAATTTTGAAATACAAACTAAATAACTTGCAATTTTTTATAATAACTGACATTCTTTGCTAAAACTAATATCTTGCAATATCCGAATGATTTTATTCACGAAACGCTATAGCTCTTACGAATGAATCTAATAACATTCTCGTCAAATACTAAAGGAACGAAACAGTTAAAAAGGAACAGATTAATCACGATTACTAAAAGCTCCATACTTTTTCTAAATTTACGAATCTAACATTTATGTATAAGTAAATTAATATGAGAATATAGATATATATAAACATATTTTTTAGATACTTCTTAATATCAGGAGATGATATATATAGGTAAAGTTATTATAATTTCATTTCATAAAAATACTATAAGGATTGGAACCGCGTTCCTGTTCTGTATTATTTTGCTCTGGGGTGCATCGTATTACGTAAAATCTACTCAAACTTTATCTTTGCAAACTGAAGGTGAATATGTGATTTTAGCAAACAATGACCTTGGGATGCACTGCATACAATCGGATTATTCAGCTTTTATGATTCTCCCTCCCGGCAATAATCTTGGCGTACAGGTATTTGCAAAGGGCAAAGAGAATGCTCAGCTTATAACATCTGGTATAGCTTTGGAATATGAGGTAAACAACAACACCTCATCTGCCGACAAGATTAATTTTTGGAAATATGCCAAAGATTATGGATTTAACATCGCACCGGACGTAGGTATTACCGGAAACAGACTAAAAGGAACTTTTGCTCTTTCAAAGGATAAAAAGTATTTTGAAGCAACAGCCATACCTGTCGTACCATACAATGACAATCAAAAGGAGGAAAATCCATATCAGACTGTGAAAATCACAGTCAAAGAAATTTCAACCGGGAAGATTCTTGCAGTGCAGGATAAGGTGGTACTGCCTGTATCTGATGAGATGATGTGCAGCAATTGTCACGGGACCGAAAATACCAATATAAACATTTTGAAAGCACATGACAAAAATGAGGGAACAAAGCTTTATACTGATTTAGTACAGAATATTCGCCATAGCTGCAATGAATGCCACAGTGACAATATTTTAAATGCTCCTGGTAAGAGCAACGTTCCATCGCTTTCGCTAGCCATGCATGGCTTCCATTCACAAAAGATGGGTATGTCAAAGCTTGAAAACCAGTGTTATAACTGCCACCCCGGGACTGTGACCAAATGTTCAAGGGGTGTGATGGCAGCAAATAACATTACCTGCAGTGATAGTAACTGCCATGGAACTATGGCACAGGTATCACAGACTATTATAAATGGGCGAAATCTATGGCTTGACGAACCTGACTGCGGCACTTGCCATGGGCCAAACTATGCGGTGAATGCTGGTATTTTATACCGCAATTCATATTTGATCAATGGCCCCGACGATATGAATGGCCAGATAAAATGCACTTCATGCCATAACAGCCCACACGCCGAATGGCCTTCAACACTGGCACTTGACAATGTAATACCGGTTCAGCTGTATGGCAAGCCAGATTTTATAAGAAAATGCAGTGCCTGCCATGAAGGTGCTGGAAAACTACATGGAATTGGGAGATGATATAATGATAAATATGGGAGAATTTATACTTGTTATAGCGGCTTTTATATATTTTGCAGCTACCATGACCTGTATCATTTTAAACAAAAAGCCTTTTGCCCCAAAATTAACAAATATACTTTTATTAACCTCAGTAATATTTATAACCATTGATATGCTTCTACTTATATACTACCAGGTGTATCATGATTTTCGCTTTATGTATGTATATGAACACACTTCTTTAGATTTAGCCCCATCCTACCTTGTGTCAGCGTTATGGGCAGGACAGGAAGGGTCATTCCTTTTATGGGCTGTAATAAATTCATGGATAGGGTTTGCACTTTGGAGAGCACTTAATAAGCATAATTTTGAAAACAAATTGGTCTTTATCTGCTTTGCAGTTATCAATATATGCATAATTATGATGGCGCTATTAAGTCAACCTTTCAAGATAATGACTTATGTTCCTGCAGAAGGACTGGGACTTAATTTGGCTCTCCAGGACCCATGGATGGCAGTGCATCCTCCCCTTGTCTTCATAGGTTACTCATCAATGGCAGTGCTGTTTTCACTTGGTCTAGGTACTAATCCCAGAATCGAAAAGTGCTGGGAGATGACTATACTCAGAAAGTGGGCTCTTAAAGGGTGGCTTTTCCTTGGCATGGGTATATTTACTGGAAGCCTCTGGGCATATCGCGCGCTGGGCTGGGGTGGATACTGGGCATGGGACCCAATTGAAAATGCTGCTCTTATCCCTTGGCTCCTCTTAACAGGTATTGCCCACGGAGAGCATGCTGCATCAAAAGCTAGGAGTCGGGCCAAATACATGCTACCTTTTGTTATGGCGGTTTTTGGAACCTTCCTTGCGCGAAGCGGTATACTTAAGGACAATTCCGTACATGCTTATACTGGGTCTTCTTTGAGCATCCCGTTGTTTATTTTTTTAGCTATACTGATTTTTGCAATACTGTATTTTGGTCTGTCAACATTAAATAGGAATGAGACCACAAAGGAGTATGGTGTTATCTCCATACTTTCAATACTTAATATCATTTTATATGTCTTTGCGGCACTGGTATTTTGTGGAACCATTTTCCCCCTCATTTCAGGGATT
This sequence comes from Sedimentibacter sp., assembly GCA_049656425.1. GTDB lineage: Bacteria > Bacillota > Clostridia > Tissierellales > Sedimentibacteraceae > Sedimentibacter. The sequence goes on along the minus strand of JBASLQ010000138.1, from coordinate 1,084 downwards.
GCAGTCACTACAGTATTCTTCAATTATTTAGCTTTATTTTTTTCAATAGCTTTCGCAATTCTGTTCATAGCCGAATGCTACACCAGTTTTAGGGAGACTTTCTATAAGGTACTCTTTGTCAGTGCCGTAATAACTGTCGTAATATGCCTAAGTATGAAATTTACATCACTAATATGGCTGCTGGTAATCTGGGTATTTATGATACCCCTGGTGCTTTGGGCAATTAACACTATAAGGATAAAACCAACATTACACTTTAAAAAGATTAATAACCCGTTTGCTGCTGTGGCTCATATAGGGGTCATATTTCTAATATTAGGAGCTGTCACTTCAACTGCCTTCAGTGAGCAGAGAGCGGTTCTGATAACAGAAGGCAGCTGCACTAATCTAGGCTACGGTGCCCAGATAGATAGTTCCCAACTGGATTTGGAGAGTAGCACAATTATTCACACTATTGGCTCTGATATAATACTATCTCCTGTTGAAAATATATTATCATCTAATGAACAGGCTGTATATTATACTACAAGGCCTCTTATATGGTTATTCTGGATTGGAGGAGTATTGATTGTTCTCGGCATCCTTGGTGCACTTTTTAAAAGATCAGGCTCTACATTTACAACTTCGTCCCAATCCAAATAATATTTTACGCTTTAATCCCTTTTAAAGCGTAAAAGGTGGAAACCCAAAAAATTAGAGATATAAAAACAGATTAGAAATACAATTTGAAGAACTCATGTATCCATTTATGTAAAAGAAGGAATTAAAATGAAAAGCTCCCATGATACCAGTTATCCATGGATGCTTCATTTAATCTATCCATTTTCTATTCTATAACCTAAAAACTCAGCTCTTTACTCATTTTCACGAATTGCTATTATCACTCGACCTGTAGGGGATAAAATAAACTTCCTTAAAATAATAAACATAACAATTAAAAATATCAGTGAAAAATAGTAGAAGAAAATTCTGTTTGACAATATACTGGGTACTTTGAAAATAATGTAAGGTTCAAAAAAAGGTTATGGAAATTTTAAATGTTAATGAAGCTGAAGAATTTGAGATTCCGGCAGAAGCATTAAAT
>JBASLQ010000137.1:0-3706 GCA_049656425.1 Sedimentibacter sp. | reverse complement strand
AACTCATCACTATTATGTTAAAGTGTGATGTTACACAAGAAGAGAATGAAATAATAATTAAAGATTTATGTTTGTATAGATTTTTTATTAAAGATGAAAAGATATCATCAGAAGAAATAAGGCGTTTGTGGGATATAGATAAATTTATAGCTGCATTATGGATTCTGAAGAACAATTCATTTGATAGTGATAATTTGGATCGTTTAATAAATATAATAGGAATCGAATTTATGAAAGAAGTTTTAATTTTTAAATCAAAAAATCATGAGGAGCTAAATTGGAATAAGTGTTTTAGAAATTTTATTCAAGGGAAGGAAGTTAACTTCAATTCATATTTCAGAGAAAATATTAACATATGGGGTGACACACAAGAATTTATTGATATGTTCGATTTTGGGAACAGTTTAAAAAGTAAAATTGTTTTAAATAATAATAAGCTTCATAGTATGGAAAAACTATTTGCTGGATCAAAGTATATAGACTTATTAATTGAATGGTTTCGCAATATAGATGGAGATGAGGATATTTCTAATGACATAAAAAGTGCTTCTAACATAGCTCATGATATTGAAGTATTATACAACACTAAAGATAAAAATAGTAATATAATTAGTAATTTTGAATCAATTATTAGTAAAAGAAAAGTCAATGAAAATTATAGGTATTTAATGTGCTATTATTCGGCGTACTATTCATTATTAGAAGCTTTCTATAATGAAAGTGAAAAGAATGAAAGGATTTCAATAAAAGGAAATGAATTTTTTAGAAGAGTTAGTAATGTTTTTCCTAACTTGAATAAAAGAGACATATTGATGGCCGAGGTGTGTGCTTTGCTAATAAAAAGAAGAGGTGCAATATTATGTCAATGAACCCTATTTCAACAACAAAAAATATTAAAAATGATTATTTATCATACTTAGAATCAATGATGATGGTAAGAAATCCTGAAATTAATAAAAAGACAAGAGAAGCTATAAGGAAAAATACATTTGTTAAGGGACCTTATATAGAATCAACTCCACCATTTGTAACAGGGAGTAGTCTGCAAAATCTAGTGGAAAGTGGAATTGCTAGTAAGGAGTTCAACAAAATAAGTACTTCAATGAATATAGAGAGACCTCTCTATATTCATCAGGAATCATCATTTAAGAAAATAGTATGTGATAAAAAGAATATAATTGTTTCCACTGGAACCGGAAGCGGTAAAACAGAGTGCTATTTATATCCGATATTTGATTATTTGATGAAAGAAAAGGAAAAAGGAACGTTGGGTTCAGGTGTAAGAGCCTTATTACTATTTCCTATGAATGCACTTGCAAATGATCAAATGAAACGAATAAGAGAATTATTAAGGGAGTATCCTCCTATTACTTTTGGAAGATATACAGGCGAAACATTAGAAAAACAAAAGGATGCAAAAGATCAATATATTGAAAAATTTAAAAATGAACCTATATCAAATGAAGTGCTTTCAAGAGAAGAAATGAGGTTGAATCCACCTAATATATTACTGACGAATTATGCAATGCTGGAATATTTGTTATTAAGACCAAATGATAGTGAATTGTTTGATGGGAACAATGGAAAAACTTGGAGGTTCATTGTTTTAGATGAGGCTCATACTTATAAAGGAGCAACAGGTACAGAAATAGCTTTTCTTTTACGACGTTTAAAGGACCGTATATGTAACAATAGAAAAGGAGAATTGCATTGTATTGCGACAAGTGCTACTTTAGGAGATATAAATAAACTTGATGAGCTAGCGTTATTTGCCTCTACAATATTTGATGAACAATTTAGTAAGGAAGACATTATATTGTCTAAAAGAATTAATCGGACAGTCATAAATGAAGAATGTAAATTTTCTCCACTTGAATATGAAAAAATATTAAATGAAGTTAAGGAAATACATGATGTAAATGAAAGAGGTAAGGTTGTATACGATATTCTAAAAAATGATTGTAGAATTATTGAAATACAAGAAGTTTTAAAAGATAAACCTAAAGTATTATCTGAAGTAGCTCAAGTTGTTTTTCCGGAAATTTATTTAAATGTGGATAAAGAAAGTGCATTAACAGCCTTAATTAAGCTTGGAGCATTAGCAAAGCAAAACCAAGATTCAGCTGCACTATTGCCTGCAAGGTATCATTTGTTTGTAAAAGCACTTGAAGGAATGTATGTAATGTTTTATCCAAATATACAAGTTTTTTTAGATAGAAAAGAAACTTGGCCTTATAACGGGAGAAATATCCCTGTTTTTGAACTTGCGAATTGTCAACATTGTGGACAAGAATACATTGTCGGTAATAATATTGATGGGTATTTGAGACAACCAAAGGAGGCTGAAAAGCCAGAATATTATATGGTAGCAAGTCAATATAAGAATGATGGTAGTATAGATATTGATGAAGATGATGAAGCTTTTGAAGTAATTAATACAGAAAAAACTGACGAATATATTTTATGTACAACATGTGGGAAATTAACACCAGCTAATCAAAAATTTAAAGATAATTGTTGTGATGTTAATGATCGAAAAAAGTTTATACATGTATACAAAATTGTAGCTAAAGGTGATGCTAATACTTGTGCAATGTGCGGTTCATTATCACCATCTATTATTAAAAGGTTTATGACATCAAATCAAGCAGCTACATTTGTTTTAGCAAATAGTATTTACAGTATGATTCCTCCAAATGTTGTGCATATCGACTCGGAAAGTGTTAGTGTAGATGACTTCATAATTGACGATGATTCATTCACAGATGATGAAATAATAATCAAGAATGATTTCATAAATGAAAGTGGTAGAAAATTACTTATATTTTCGGATAATAGGCAGGAAGCGGCATATTTTGCAGGTTATATGAATAACAAATACAATCAAAATTTGTGGAGAAAACTAATATTAAAAGAACTGAAACATAATAATGGTCTAATGTTGGATGATCTGATAAACAGACTTGTAAAAAGTGCAGATGAGATGGGATTATATAACGATGATGAAGATGCTAAAATTTCTAGTGATCGTAAAATGATCATTGCGAGTCAATATGTGTTTTCTGAATTTATGGGATTTGAAAAATCAAGTGGACTTGAAGGAAGGGGATATGTAGCGTTCTATCCAGAACCATTAAGAGTAAAGGATAACTTGAATTTAAATGGTGAACATTACTGGAATTTGTTGCGATACATGATGGATACATTGAGATTTTCTAATGCAACTAATTATCCTGAAAATTTAAATGCGGAAGATGAATTTTTTGAGCCAAGAAATAGATATGTTTATTTTAGAGAGGAAGGAAGAGGAAATCTTGGATCGAAACAAATACTAGGATTTATACCACATGAAAAAAGAAACAATAAAAGAATTAGTGTTATTAATAAATTACTGTTAAAGCAAGGTAATGCTGAGAATGAGCTCAATTTCAAATCTAGAATGTTTTTAAAAACCATTTATGGACAATTTGTGAAATTAGTTGATAGAGGATATTTTAGTCGTCATCAAATGCAAATTGAAGGTACTTGTCTTACTATCAATTACAAGAAATGGAAAGTAAGATATATCAAAGATGATGAAATTTTATATAAATGTAATCGTTGTGGTAAAATTAGTTCATATGCAATAGATGGTTTTTGCGCTGAGATGAAATGTAATGGTTCTATGGAGAAAATAAGTGCTAAGGAATACAGGTATGATCCATAC
>JBASLQ010000136.1:0-2781 GCA_049656425.1 Sedimentibacter sp. | reverse complement strand
CAAATTTACTGATTTTATTATCGTTCATTTTATGCCTCTTTTATATAGTAGTAACTAATCAATACCCACCAATTTACTTCTTAGTTCCATTAAAACAACATCATACCAAATTCCATTATCCATTTTACCTAATTTTTCTCTTATCCCAACTTCTCTAAATCCACACTTTTTATGTAGTTCTCTGCTGGCAACATTTTCTTTAATTATGCCTGACTGCAAAGTCCAAAATCCATTTTCTTCAAATTGTTTAATCAAATTCTTAAGAAGTTCAGATCCAACACCTTGACCTATATAAATGCTCACTTCGGCTACACCTTTATATACGCATCTGCTTGAAGTTGGGCTTAATGCTACCCATCCCAATATTACATCTTCAGATTTCGCAACTAATCTGACCTGTTAATCTTAAAATCCAATCAATTATTGAAACTAAATTATTCATTTATTCACTTCCTATTAAATTATTAAATTATTAAATTATTAAATTATTTTTTTGTTAAGTTTTGATTTGGATCCTTAGTGTAGAAACCTTTACCAATTTATTTCACTCCATAATACCCAACATACCAATCCGCAAACTTTTGCAATCCATCTTCAATGGAAGTTTCTAGCTTAAATCCTATAGCTTCCTTCAACGAGTCTGTAAAAGCATAAGTAGCAGGTACATCCCCAGGTTTCAAAGGTTCAAATATTTTCTCAAAAACTACTTCCCTGCCTAATGAATTACTTAAACACTCCAATGTCTCAATAAACGCCCGAAATTGTCACTTTAAAAACCTAAGTAATACGTCCCATGATTTTAATTTTAAAATAGCACCAAATAGCTTAATAACATATTAAAAAGCTAAAACAAACTTTGTTTAAGAATATTTTATTCTTCATTTACATCTACTTATGCAAATGTATCATTAACCTCTCTGTACGACTGTGGAGTACCTATATCGTAACACTCACCCTCAAACACATATCCGTACAGATCCTTTCTGGTATGTAACCAAATAGGGGAAAACTCTGGTGCATCTGGATTATTTCCTTCTGCCAAGTACTGCTTAATAATACCTATCGTATTAGCACTATAAATGTACGCTGCAAATGCCGCAGTATCAGACTTAGGTACCGATGGATTAGCAGTATATTATCTTAGAGGTAATGCTATTTCAAATACTGCGCCTGTTTTTCCGTTATATGCTCGTATGCTTCCTCCCATAAATTCTACAGAAGATTTGGCAATGGCGAGACCTAACCCAAAATTGCCTCCATTTCCTTTATAGAATCGTTCAAAAATATGTGGAAGATCAATTTCAGATATTCCGTTGCCATCATCTGTTATGCGTATTACAGCGCTGGATTGAACATGAATAAGTTCAATACTGACTGTCGCCTTTGCATAGCGTAGGCAGTTTGAAGCGATATTCATTACAGCTTGAGACAAGAGAGTGTCATCCGCCAGAATAAAAAGGGGATAATCTGGCAATGAAAGTTTCAAATTGCGCTGCGACTTTCTGGCGAAACCACCCAAGCGTTGCATGTATTCCTTGAGCACGTCGCAAAGATTGACAGCGATAAGTTCTTTTGTATAGGTTTGACTTTCAATTCTTGATAGGGTAAGGAGTTCTTCTACTAATGTGCCCAATCGCATGCTTTCATTGCCAATAACCTCAGCGGCTTTTTTTGTATCAGGTAACACACCCTGTGCAATGCCTTCTGCATACCCCTGAATTGACATTAGTGGTGTTTTCAACTCGTGAGAAGCATTCTGTAAAAATGTTTTTTGCGTCTTGTCATTAGCCTCAAGTTTTAAAGACATTTCTCTGATACTTTGGTAAAGCATGTTAAGTTCAAGAATGTCACTTGCTGATTGTGATTGCTTAGGTAACTGAAATTTTCCACTTCCAATTTCTCTAGTCATGTCGCATAATTCTCTTACGGGTTGTGCAACATGAATAGATAATCTGCTTGCTATCAACGAGGCTACTGCCGCACCAAGTAACATAATACAGATTAAAATAAGATTCATAGAACGTATCATGGTATTCGCAGCTGTCATGTGTGCGACAAAAACGATCGTAGGTCGCTCTCCTCTCAAATTTGTGAGCGGATATGATAAAATTATGTACCTTTCCACCCCAATGCGTATAGTATTAATTTTCTTTTCTTGTATTGAAGGTAAAAGAGTTGAAATTTGCTCAACTAACCGTTCGCTTATATAACTGTCTGTTTCATCTTGTGGATATAGTAACTCCTGATTCCTGTTGAAAAGAAGCATTTCTGTATTTACCGATAGCTTTGAAGAATTTAGAGCTCTATATAGTTTGACAAAGGCTCTATCCAAATTTATATCGGTGGAATTTTGCAAATTACCAATAAATTCATTCTTAACAGTTACTTCCATCGTTTTAACTACTGCTTGTAATTCATTTCTCGCACTTCTTTCCAGATATACCCTTATGGCTATGTTAAATAACAGTAGTGTTATCAATGCGAATAATACAATTAATATAAGAAATGGAGTACGTATTTTGTTTTCAATTGGCTTCACTGTTTTATTCACCATCCTTGCAAAGCTTGAATCCATAACCCCAAACGGTATCAATTCTGATGTCTGCACCTGCCAAAGCTAATTTCTTACGCAAGCGCTTTACAACATCGTCAGTTGCTCTTGTATCTATCTCAAAATCAAATTTCCATACATTTTTCAAAAGTTCCTCTCGAGATACTGCACGGGTTATATTTTGCAGCAAATATACCATTAACACCAGTTCTGTTGGTGTAATATCAAAT
>JBASLQ010000135.1:0-7117 GCA_049656425.1 Sedimentibacter sp. | reverse complement strand
TCATATATAATGGTAATTGCGCTTCATCTAATACTTCATTTCTGTATATATTTGTAACCGGAACTTCGGCTGTAGGTATAAGGTAATAATCTTTTTGATTTAATTTAAACATATCTTCTTCAAATTTAGGAAGTTGTCCAGTTCCTATCATACTTTCTCTGTTAACCATGTATGGGGGAGCTATTTCAGTAAAGCCATGATCTAATGTATGTTTATCCAGCATGTATGATGTTATAGCTCTTTCAAGTCTTGCTCCAAGTCCTTTAAACATAGTGAACCGAGTTCCGGTTATTTTTGTAGCTCTTTCAAAATCAAGTATTCCTAAATCAACGCCAAGGTCCCAATGAGCTTTTAACTCAAAATCAAATTTTCTAGGTTCTCCCCATTTTCTTACTTCCTTGTTGTCTTCATCGGAAGTTCCAACAGGTATGTTTGTATTAGGAGTATTTGGTATGCTTAAAAGTTCTTCTTCTATCTTAACATCTATATCTTTAATGTCTGAATCTAAAATTTTAATTTTTTCCGCTAAATTTTTCAGTTTATGGAGTATTTCAGTTACATCTTTTCCTTCTTTTTTTAAGTGAGGAACTTGCTTTGAAACCTTGTTTTTCTCAGCTTTCATGTTTTCTGCTTCAACAAGTTTTTCTCTTCTCAACTTATCTAATTTCAATATTTTATTTAGATTTAATTCAGGATTTCTTTTTTTTAATAATTTTTCAACTTCTTCTGGATTATTTCTTATTCTCTTAATATCAAGCATTTTAACCTCCATAAAAAACTCCCGCCTCTATTTAGAGACGAGAGTACTCGCGGTGCCACTCTAATTATTATACCGAAATACCAAATTGCACCAACTGCCGATTATCTGTAATAATGCTGAACTGCTTTCATAAGGATATTATAATATCAAATAAATTTTGTCAAGGGTAACTAATGTGTTACCGGTGATATTATACATAATGCTTCTGATACTTCTTCAAGGCTGTTAAAAATCATATGCCCATTGTTTTCAGGAACACAGATGCTGTCTCCATTTGACAAAGTATAAACTTTATCACCTATATGGCAATCAATTGCCCCCCGCAAAACATAAATGCACTCTTTTGCCGCATTTATTATAGTGTGCTCGCTAACCCATGTTTTAGGATTTAATTTAAATAAAAATGCTTCCAGTCCTGAATTTTTATCGCCTTTGTTTGCTATTGGTGTTATAAATTCTAATTCCACATTTATATTACCAAATTTTATTTTTGTTCTTTCATCTTGTGGTATTTTAATCACATTTTCTTCCGATGCTTCCAAAAATAAAGAAGATAATGGTATTTCCAATGCATCCGCCAATCTTTTCAGAACTGCAAGAGAAGGTGAAATTAAATCCCTTTCAATTTGTGATATGTAGCCTGAAGTTACATTAATTTGCTCAGACAACTCTACAATAGTTAAATTTTTACTTTTCCTGATACTTCTAATTTTTTCTCCAATCAATTTAATACCCTCATCATATAATACTATTCTACATATTATACACCAAATAACTGGTATGTCACGTAAATATTTATATAAATAGTAAAATTTAAGTAATTAATCTACATATAATATACCATATTATGGATTGAATCATTGAGAATTCAAGCCGAAATAAAGGTTAATTTTATTAAAATAAATTTAATATTTAGAACATGAAATTTATTTTCTGCTTTTAATAAAATAAATAATATGATATAATACTCTATTAAATATTTTTATTATTTAATGACCGTATTTGTATCTTGTTCAAAAGGAGATATAAAATGATTGAATATAAAGACAAATATTTAGAAGAGAGTCAACACCTTGAAGAAATTATTAACTTATTAAAATATAAATTAGAACTTGAATCGAACAATTTAGAAGAGCAGAAAGTTGATTTGATTGCTTCAAGAAGGGAAATGTGGGAAAATACTACCCATTCATACACTGACTACGATAAACTGTCAGACTTAAACCAATATTTAAGTGCATTGCAAGCTCAGACATTTACTTATACAGAACTGGCAAAGCGCATATTAAAGTATGAGAAGATGCTTGACAACCCATATTTTTCAAGGATTGACTTCACTGAAGAAGGCTATGATGATACAGAAAAAATTTATATAGGACTTTTTAATTTAATGGATGAAGAAACTCACGAAATAAAAGTCTATGATTGGCGTGCACCTATTTCCAGCGTATTTTACAGAAGTGAACCAGGTCCAGTTGAATATACTGCACCCGCAGGCGTTATAAAAGGTAAAGTATCTTTAAAAAGACAATATAAAATTACAAACGGAAAAATGGAATATTTTTTTGACAGCAATATTAACATAGTTGATGAAATGCTTATGGAAGCCCTTTCAAAAAATATGACGTCAAAAATGAAAACCATTGTTGAAACTATACAAAAGCAGCAGGACTTAATAATACGTGATTTGGATAATGATCTTCTTGTCGTCCAAGGAGTTGCCGGAAGCGGAAAATCTTCTGTTGCTCTTCACAGAATAGCATTTTTATTGTATCAAGGGCTGAATTTAAAGTTAAATGCAAATAATATAATTGTGATTTCGCCTAATTCTCTGTTTTCAAAGTATATATCAAATGTCTTGCCCGAACTTGGAGAAGATAATATCGATGAATTTACATTTGAAAATATATTTTTAAAGATGTATGAAAGTAAATTGTCTATAAGAACAAAAAGTGAAACATTTGAGAATATTATTTGTGCAGAAACAGAAGAAAAAAGAAATTTCTTAAGATCTTACAATGAATTTAAGGGATCTAAAGTTTTTATAAAGATTATAGACCGATTAATTTACTATTTCGAACGTAAATTAATACAATTTGAAGATGTGTACTTTAACGGAGAAATTATTGAAAACCGAAATCTTCTCAAGGCTTTTTTATTAAGCGGAAAATTAAATATGCCTGTTGCAAAAAAGTTGAAAATTATTGAAAGCAGAATAATGGATAAGGTCCATGGAAAAAAACTAGCACGCCGAAGTAAAATTGAAAATGCTGTTAACAAAGCAAACCTTCATGAGTTTGAATCAAAATCTTTTACAAGAGTTCTTGCAGCAAAAGAAACTTCTGCCTTTGTAGAGAATTTGCATAAATTCACTGAGTTTGACAGCTTTAAACTTTATAAGAGAATGTTCAGTGACAAGAAAATATTCAAAGAAATATCTAAAGGTTTGATATTACCTGACAATATTGATGACATAATTGATTACACAAACAAAGAACTCACAGATTTATACAATATCCCATATGCAGACGGCATTGGTCTCATGTATTTAAAAGTCAAAGCTGAAGGATGCGATTTATACAGCGGAATTAAACAGGTTATCGTAGATGAAGCTCAGGATTATTATCCAATGCATTATTATATATTGAAAAACTTATTTAAAGATGCTCGATTTACCATTGTTGGAGATGTAAATCAATCAGTTGAAAAGAAAAGTGATATAACACTTTATGATGATATAATTTCTATATTTAATTTTAAGAAAAGCAGCAAAATTTTCTTAAACAAAAGCTATAGAAGTTCTTATGAAATAAGCAAATTCAGCGAAAAACTTCTTGAAGACGGAACATATACAGAATATTTCAAAAGATATGAAGAAGAACCAAAAACAATACATTGCAAAAACTTAAATGACCTTGACAATAAAATTATTCAAGATATAGAAAAATATAAGTCTCAAGGTTTTAATTCAATTGCTGTAATATGCAAAAATAGAAAAGAAGCATCAGATCTTTATTTCAGATTAGCTGGAAAAATTGATGCAAAACTAATTGATTATTTAAAAGAACAAAGTTTAACAGGAGTAATCATTGTACCGGTCTATCTTGCAAAAGGACTTGAATTTGATGCTGTTATGGTATATGGAACAGACAATAAAAATTACAATACAGAATATGACAAAAAGCTTTTATACATTGCCTGCACAAGGGCACTACACAGACTATCACTGTATTATGTCGGAAAAATAACAAAGTATTTAAAATAATAATAAATAATAACCACCGACTCATTAAAAATGTCGGTGGTTATTTATTTATTAAAAAAAGTGAATAATTAAAAATGAGGTCACATGTTTGGAGCGGGTGATGGGAATCGAACCCACACAGCCGGCTTGGGAAGCCGGAACTCTACCACTAAGCTACACCCGCATATTTTAAATTCAAATAACTCTATTTGTAATTATATGACATAACTGCAAAAAAATCAAGATATATCATAAAAAGAATCGTTTGCGAGCTAAAAAATGAAGTGGACTTGGAAATGTTTCATTCATCTAAAAGACAACTGAAGCGCCTAACTGTCCACCCCATCAATTTTTAAGTTATATTTTATTTTTCAACACAAACTTGAAATATATAGAATTTCAAGTAATATGATTCTTCTGAAGCCAAAAGAATAGGGTGATCTGCAGCTTGTGTGCGATATTCTACCTGACGAAGTCGTTTTTTTCCATCCTTTGCAGCAAGAACAATTGTATTTTCAAACAACTCCGGTGTCAAAAAGTGTGAGCATGAACATGTAACCAAATATCCGCCATCTTTTACTAACTTCATTCCTCTTAGATTTATTTCTTTGTAGCCTTTTATTGCCTTCTTTAACGAATCTCTCGATTTTGTAAATGCAGGAGGATCTAATATAACCACATCAAATTTTTCGCCGCCTTGTTCAAGCTGAGGCAAAAGATCAAATACATCAGCAACTTGAAATTTTACAATATTCTCAAGTCCGTTAAGTCTGGCATTTTCATTGGCCTCTTCTATAGCCAGCTCTGAAGCATCAATTCCAAGCACGCTCTGTGCCCCAGCAATGCCTGCATTTAAAGCAAAAGAACCTGTGTGAGTAAAACAGTCCAACACTTTTGCTCCTTTGCATAATGGCTTTATTGCAGCTCTATTCATTTTCTGATCAAGAAAAAATCCGGTTTTTTGACCTTGCTCAACATCAACATAATATTTTACACCATTTTCAACAATTTGAACTTTTGTATCAAATGGTTCTCCAATAAATCCTTTTACAAGTTCCATACCTTCCTTGAGACGAACTTTTGCATCACTTCGTTCATAAACACCTCGTATATGCATTCCTTCCTCTTCAAGTACTTTCTTAAGCAATTCAATTATTTTAATTTTAAAACGATCTACTCCTAGAGCAAGTGATTGAACTACTAAAATGTCTGAATACTTATCTACTACAATTCCCGGTAAAAAATCTGCTTCTCCAAATATTAACCGGCAGCTTGACATATCAATTATATTTTTTCTGTAATTTATACAATCTCTCACACGTTGTTCAATAAAAGCATAATCAACAACTTGTTCCGTGTTGCGGCTCATTATCCTAATTCTTATTTTTGAATTTATATTTATAAATCCTGTACCTAAAAAGTAACCATTAAATGCTTCAACACTTACTAAATCTCCATTTGTGAATTCACCATTTATTTTATCAATTTCATTATCAAAAACCCATGCTCCGCCGGCATTTAAGGTTCTTCCTTCGCCTTTTTTCAATGTTACTATAGTCATACTTTTTTCTCCTCGTTATGCATATGTTTATAAAAAAATACTGTTATTGCACCCCCATTGCAGAATCAACTATTAACTATTATCCTGCTTTATTCTAGCATTCATCCAGTATTTCTGATAGTTTTATTTGTGCTACCAATTCAATGTGACATATCATCACGTACATTATTATATATCAAATATGTATAATTGCAAATCCAATTTTTTTGGATTTTTTTAATTTGTTACATATTCTGCTTTTATATGCATAGAAGTTTACATTGTTTCCTACAATGATACCAAGAGAGTGTATTTTTCAAGTAACGGAAAGAGCATGTTAATATATCTTCCCTGTGCTATATTCATTTTGTTAATGTAATTATAAAAAGAAGATATGTCAAAATTATGACTAATTAGGATTAGTTAGGATTTTAAAATCTTCATAAACATGAATAAAGACTAGCTATTGAATGATAATAACCAGTCTGACAGTTTTATTTTTGAATTTTTATTTCTGGATAAACTAAATTGTATATAATAAACCCATTACAGCACCATACAAAATTGAATTGAGCGGTTTTGATGTGATTGGGCAGGTTCCTGTTGAACATCCTATAATCTTATAATAAAGAAATCCTAACGCTCCACCAATTACCATACCTGTTAAAATTTTTAATAGCATTATTTATACAACCTCCTTATTGAATCTTTATATTTAAAAGTATATTTGCTTATGCAAGTCATATTGGTTTGTAAAATATTAAACTCTGTATTTTATTTCGATTATACTTCTGATTAAAACCTTTATTCAAATAATAATGCTCGCATTGGACAGAGTTTAGTACATTTGCCACATTTAATACATTTGTCTAAATCAACCTTAGGTGCTGCATATCCCTTTTGAGTCAATGCTCCCACTGGACACACCCTTATTGCAGGACAACTGTGATTTTGCGGACAGCTGGACTTATTGACATTTAATTTTTTATTACTTAAATCTTTATTTTCCTTTTCATTGCTATTTTGAAATATATTAAATATAGACATATTATTACCTCTCACTGTTAATTTCTTATATCTTATAATAATATTTATATTTTCTCGGTGATTAAATCACAATTGTGTTGCCCGTTTGGTCGACAAAATAAGTAACAAAAAACCCTATTACATATAATATCACAGGGTCATTTTCAATCTGGAGCTGGTGGTGAGAATCGAACTCACAATCCTTTCATTACGAGTGAAATGCTTTTCCATTGAGCCACACCAGCGTGTTTAAGTTTTTTATGATTTATTTATATCTATCATAGAACATATTAATTATATACAATTAGTTATTTGTTGTTATCACTATGTTTACTGAAATATGGCTTACGACCTACGCATTACGTGTATTCAGTTCCATCTTTTTTTGTTGTTTTATATAGTGTTATCTTAAACTGTTAAGTGTTATATATTGTTGAAATCAATCCATTTTTTTACCATTTTTGCATTGACCGGGTTTTGATGAATATATCTTAGTACTGTAAGTAAATATCCTTCTGTTTCTACACACTCACTTAAATATCTATTT
>JBASLQ010000134.1:0-8795 GCA_049656425.1 Sedimentibacter sp. | reverse complement strand
AATTTGCTCTAGTGCCATTTCCAAGATTGCTTCATCCCCAAGATTGCCAAAACCGTAATATCCTGCCAACAACATTTTTTTCACTGCAATCTCTCCTGTATTCTCCCAAATAATTTGTATATCCAATCAATAACAATCACTGCAATGCACCCTATAATTATTCCAAATCCAAGAGCAATAATTGTTCTTGAAAATGATAAGTAAATAGGAGTTCTTAAATGTGAAAATGTATTTATTACAGATGATGTTCCGATGGCTGATGCCAGCATAAATATTGCTGTAAAAAACTCGGATTTTTTACTTGCTGCATAAACAGCTGCAAATATTGAAGGGAATGCAATTAAAAATTCCTTTGTTCTTGGTCTTGCAAGCAACACATATTCCATAAAGTTTCTGGAAATCATTTCAATATTAGAAGGTTGAATATTTGTTTCATGCCCTGTTCTGGAAATGTAAATATAACCTACCACTCCTATAATTCCGGCAACTATGCCGTAATAAATTTTAATTTCCTTGTTTAAAATTTTCACAGAAGTGTTTATTGCGCTTTTTACCGGATCTTCTTCTTCCTTATTCAAGAAATATATTAAATACATAATCATAAAAATTCCAAAAGGAAGAATTTGTGCAAATTTAACTCCTCTGAAAATGTCCATTTCAAGCATATATTTCACATCAGCAAGTATTGCATCAACAAATACAGCTCCGGACAAAGAAATTACAACTGCTCCAGTTAAAATAAGCGCAGAATAAAACATAATCTGAAGTTTTGAATACTGCTTTGACGAATCATATATTTTTTTAATTTGCATCATAAAGAAATATATTGCTATGCTTGAGAATATTACAGCTGCTGCAAATGCGAATCCTTTTTCTGCAATATTTCTCATAACCAGCGGCACCAGTGCAGCCGGTAGCGCTGCTATATATAAATAATTTGCATATTTATGTTTTACATTAAACATTTTTATAAATAAAAATACTCCGGCCAGTGTAATTCCAAATGATAATACAGCAAGCCTTTTTGCTCCGATATGAAATTCTTCAATAGCTTTTGCTTTTCCAAGTATTATATTATGTTCACTTAATCTGTTTTCTAAACTTGTAAATGTTCTTTCATATTCTTCTTCATCTGTTAAATATTTAGTGCTGCCTTCTTCTTCAAAAAATGGTTTAAAATATATAACTCTTATATTACGCTCAGTTATTGCTCTGAACATTGTATTTTCGATTTCTTCAGCGCCTTCATAATTATAGTACTTATTTCTGGATCTGATGTAGTCCCACATTGTAAATGCTCTTAGAGCATTGTATCCTGAGTCTTCTGCTAAATCATTTAGCCCTTCCTGCTCTAAATGCTCTCTTTGAGTAGCACTTTCAATAAGAGCAATAGAAATATTTTCTTCATTAATATAATTTAATAAATTGTCTTCATTGTCAGGATATCCAAGAACTTCCTTACCGTGAAGAATGTATATTCTAGGTTCTAAGCCGTATTTTTCATTAGCAGCTTTATATGCATCAGTCAACTTTTCATTATATGTTGGAAAATTTATTGGTCGCAATATAACATCTAATCCTGCATTTTTTACAAGATTTATTTTTTCGTCATCATATCCTATTCCAATATTAAGCAATCTGGAGTCCACAACGCTTTTAGTTTCATAAACACCGTCGCCTGCAAGGTTAACAACTTTTTCTGTTTGCCCATAATATACATCATCATTTGTACCGTTTAGTGCTATGTAATAAGCATCATCTAAAGCATATGTATTGTACAATTCATTCGAATATCTTTCTTTTAAACCTGAAGTTATATAATTAAACAAATCTTCATTATTTGTTGTTACAATAACATCATTTGAATCAATTTTTCCTTCTTCAATTAAAGATATGATTTCACTGTTATAATCATTTTGCCAATCATAATTTTTTATTAATTCTGAAATTATTGCTGCCCTCAGAGGTTTGCCGCTTTCTATGAGAAGTTTTATGGTTTCTTCTTGTATTGCTACTGACTGAGCTCCATAATTTTTAAACTCTTCAAGCCACCAGCCTAATTCTTCTTCTGAGCTGTCTGAAAATTTCTTCATTTCATTGTAATCAAGAACAATTTCAGCAGTCTTATATTGTTTTTCTATTTCAATTCGCTGATATATAGTAAATAAGCCAACAACAAGTGTAAGGCAAATTAATAAGAGCACTATTTTATCAATTTTGTTTAACTTCATTTTATCTCCTTTTCAGTGCAATCTTCCAGTATTTAATTTAAATACAATATCATATTAATATCATAAAATCAATACATCAATTGACTTATACATATTTTATACATATTTTCAATTACATTTATTTTTCCAGTACGCATACTACCATTTTTACTAAAAACTCTTTAAAGAAAGGCAGCTTTGCAGGATACTTGAAGAAATTCCTTAAAGGCTCTTCAGAATAATACTTTACTTTAAATTTACTGTTTTGCAAAATTTTATTGTATCTTTTTATTGTCATTTTGTTAATGTAAGAAAAGTATTCCGTGCCATCTGGTTTTTTACCGATTCGAAATTCAATTCTGCTTTTTCCATCAGGTAAATCCTTCACTAGCTCTTTATACGTTTCAACTAAAGTGCTTTCGCTGAAAAACACATGCACCCATGGCATTCCAATTGCATCACTTAAGTGAGCACCGTAAGGATGATTATAAGGAGGAAAATTCAAATAAAGTTTCCCGTTCTTTTTTAATATTCTGTAGCATTCTTTCAATACAAGTTCTGGTTCATCAACATGTTCCATTGCATCATTCATAATGATAGTGTCAAATGTTTCATCTTCAAATGGAGTCTTTGATGCATCAGCACACACAAATTCAAACTTGTCTGCCATACTGTAAATTTTAGCAAGTTCTTCTGCTTCTTTTTTATATTTTTCAAGAATTTCAACGCCAATTATTTTCTTAACGCCTTTTGAAGCATAAAAAATTGTTTTTCCACCTGCTCCACAGCCAATATCCAACACATCTTTATCTTTGAACATTTCATCAACATTTGTATATTTTAAATAAAATTTTATAGTGTCAATGCCTTTTTCATATTGCCACTCAGCATATGTTTTTTTACCCTCATTGCTTAAATTAAAAGGATGCACCGGCAGTTTAAACATTTTATTTACTGTCATACATAATTTATGCATATATTAACCCTCTTCATATAGTTTTTATCACTTTGCAATTATATCATTTCATCTTGTCAAATTCAATGCTTTGTTGAATTGTTTCGTAAAACATCCACATTATTCATTATGCTGCAAATTATTCTAATTATTTATTACCCCCTGAATTTTTCTGAAATCATTTATTCCAAATAGTGATGAAAAATATGTCGGTTTATGTTGAAATATTTGTTGATTTAAGATAAAATATATTTATATTATTAAGGGAGTTGTTGTATTTGAAAAAAGTTCTAATTTTAACATTGATATTATCACTTGCTCTAACGACAGTTATTTTTGCTTCCCCTGGAGACACAAATGACCCAATTGTTGTATTGAGCTACCTCAATGATCGTTTAACTGCTTTAATTGACGATTACAATTTGGAAAGCATTAAAAATATGCAAGTACAAATAGATAAGTTAGGTACATCAGGCACAGGTACATCAGAAGGCAGTCAAGCCCTGGAAATTGTAGCAGTTAATGCAGGCGAACAATTAATAGCAGGCGCAGGAACAGAGCTGATTTTAAGGCAAGGAGAAGCTACTATTATTAGTTCCGAACAAGGCGGTATTTCAGACATTACTATGGGAAAAGAATTTGTTTCCGGCATGGCTGTTGTTCCAAATCATCTTATGATAGTCCCAAGAGATGACGGCAGAGGCATTTACGCGGAAGACTATGCATTGTTTATGGTTCGCGGTACATATAAAATAATTAAATAATAAAAATGATAAAGGATATTAATCCTTTATCATTTTTATTATTTTCAAGAAAGTCTTACAGATATTTCTCCGGAAATAATATTGTCAATTCTGCCATCTTCATATTGAACAATAAGTTCCCCATCATTTCCTAAATCAATAGCTTTTGCCTTTTTTACAATATTATTTTCTATTAAATTAATTTGCTTGCCTAATACATATGATTTTTTCCTACATATATCCAAGCTTGCTTTGTAATTATCTTTTATAAACTCATCATATAAAATTTCAAAATTATTTAATATTTTAGCAGCAATGATATTTTTTTCAAAACTTAAACCCGTTTCAATAAAAATCGATGTAGCGGTATTTTGTATTTCATTCGGAAAATCCTCATTATTAACATTCAATCCTATTCCAATGACAATATACGTTAATACATTCATTTCCGTCTTCATTTCAGTCAATATTCCGCATATTTTCTTATTGTTCATAATTATATCATTTGGCCACTTAATTTGTGTATTGATACTTAATTCATCCAAGGCAATTGAAACAGCTGCAGCACATACCTGTGTGATTTTAGACACCTGATGCAACTTAATTTCAGGTTTTACAAGTATGCTCATACACATGCTACCGCTTTGAGACTCCCATTTTTTTCCAAGTCTTCCCCTGCCTGTTTTTTGCTCTTCGCAAGTTATTACTGTTCCATGCTCAAGAGTGTCTCCCATGTTTTTTGCATAGAGGTTCGTTGAATCAATTTGATCAAAATGAATGATGGTTTTTCCAATATATTTAGTCGTTAAATATTTTTTGAAATTTTCCCCCGTTAAATAATCCATACTGTAATATCTCCTACTGTACCGTATTTGCCAACTCAGTAATTAATTTTTTGAATTCTTCATCAGCTTCATACCCTTGAAGTTCAAGTTTATTGTTTTTCTTGCTATATTCATTGTAATATTTTTCTTTTGCATATATTTTTTGCTCTTCGACATCATAAAACAAATCAAAGTTATATTCTTCATTATTTTCAAAAATTAATATGTTATTTGCAACAACAAAATTTACATCCAGCCAGTAATAACCATTTTCTTTTTCAGGAAGACTGGCAACCAAAGAAGTTTCTTTTGCTTCTGCCAAATTTTCCATTAAAATTTTTGCAGTTCCTGCTTTATCTAAATCTTCAGAAACAGTTCCATTAAAACTGTTTAATTGTTTTTTGTTTTTATGCTGATTTGTATACCTTATTCCATCATTTGAATAAACATTTATATCAACTGCAGAAACGCTGCTGATTGTACCTGATATTTCAGCAATTTCAGAATTTAAAACTTCATCTAATTTTGTCATATAGTCTGTTTTTTTAAATACAGTAGAAATTAAAAACACCAGCAAAATAATCAATGCAGCTAAACCAAGAATGCGTCCGTAATTTGTTTTTCTCTTTTTACCATACATATTGCTTCGTCTTCTTGCCATAATTACCACCTTATACCCTTTATTTTAAGAAGTTCCTGAATTTGTCGTTCAAGTTCCTCCACTGTGCCTTGATTGTTTATAACTTCATCAACCATGGATACTTTTTCTTCAATTGGTATTTGCTTATTAATTATTTTTAATACATCTTCAGGAATTTTATTTTCAATTATTGCTCTTTTTCGGAGCCTTTCTCTTTGGGTTTGCTCATTTACATAAACAAGCCAAATTTCATCAAACTTTAAATCATAAGATTTATCTTTTTCTTTTACTTCTAAAATCAACGGTATGTCTAAAAATATAACTTCATCTTTACATTCTTCAACACCCTTTATTAATTCTTCAATTACAGAAATATGGACTAAATTATTAAGGGACTTAAGTTTTTCTTCATCATTGAAAACTATTTGACCTAGCTTTCGCCTGTTAATTGTGCTGTTTTTATTTAATATTTTTTCCCCAAAATTCTCAACTACTTTGTTATATAGTGTATTACCTATATTGTAGCCTTCATGAACTATTTTATCCGAATCAAGAACCTGAAAGCCCATTTTTTTAATTATATTAACTGCCGTTGATTTTCCAGTTCCAATACTTCCTGTAATAACAATAACTTTGGGAATTTTATTTTGCTTCATACCAACTACCGCCCACATTTACATCTGATTCAAGACGAACTTTAAAGTTATTAACCACATTTTCCATTTCTTCTTTTATGATTATTTTAACTTCATCAAGTTCTCCTTTATAAGATTCTATAATCAACTCATCATGAATCTGCAAAATAAGTCTGGATTTCATTTTGTTTTTTTTGAGTCTCTTGTAAACTCCAACCATGGCAGCTTTTATTATATCTGCTGCAGTACCTTGAACAGGAGTATTAAGTGCTATTCTTTCTCCAAATGAGCGAATGTTGAAATTCCTTGAGGCAAGCTCTGGTATATATCTTCTGCGCCCAAAATAAGTTGTCACATACCCGTCTCTTTTGCCTTGTTCCACAATATCTTTCATATATTTGTCAATATTGCTGTAAAAAGAAAGGTAATTATCAATATACTGCTTTGCTTCTTTTCGAGGAATTCCTAAATCCCTGCTTAATCCATAATCACTTATGCCATAAACAATTCCAAAATTAACAGCTTTTGCTCTGCTTCTCATTGTAGGAGTTACATCTTCAATATTAACATGGAATACCTGGGAAGCTGTCTTTGTATGTATATCAGCATTGTTAAGAAAAGCATCAATAAGATTTTGTTCATCAGCAAGATGTGATAAAACCCTAAGCTCAATTTGAGAATAATCTGCATCACAAAGTACAAACCCTTCATCAGCAACAAATGCTTTTCGGAGCTCTCTTCCTTCTTCAGTACGTGTAGGTATATTTTGCAAATTAGGCTCTGTGCTTGATATTCTTCCTGTAGCAGCAATAGTTTGATTAAAAACAGAATGCACTCTGCCTGTTTCTTTGCTTGTTACATTCTTCAGCCCTTCAACATATGTTGAATTCAGCTTAGTCATTTGTCTGTATTCTACTATTAATTCTACAACTTTATGTTCCGATTTAAGTTTTTCCAAAACTTCAGCATCTGTAGAAATACCTGTCTTTGTTTTCTTGATTACTGTAAGACCCAGTTTTTCAAAAAGTATTACTGAAAGCTGTTTTGGAGAGTTAATATTAAAACTTTCCCCTGCTAGTTCATAAATTTCTTTTTCTAGCTGAGCAATTTTTTCCTGAAAATGAATTCCAAGATTGTCAAGCACATTAAAATCTACTTTAAACCCGATAAATTCCATGTATGCTAAAACTTCGATGAGAGGAATTTCAATATTCTCGTAAAGATCAGCCATTTCAAGCTCATTTATTTCGGAAAGAATCTGTTTTTCTGTTCTAATTACAGTATTTATGAAATTATATAAATACTTCTTTTTGTTTTCCAATTCCAATTCTCTAAATGAAATCTTTTTTTTGCCGGTTCCTAAAATTTCGTTTTCTGAAGGAATTTCTACTTTTAAATATTCATAAGCAATTTTGTCAATTGAATATGAACTTTCAGATGGATTTAAAATATATTTTCCAATTTCAGTATCATATGAAATTCCATTAAGCTCAATATTTTTTTTCATCAAATAAATAATTTCATTTTTAATATTGTGACCTAAAATTAAAATATCATGATTTTCAAAAATGTTCTTAAACTTTTCCAAAACATTCTTTTCATTTATTTTTTCAAAATCTATATAATAAATAATGTTACCGTCAGAAATTCCCAATGCTACAGCATCACTGTACAAAGCTCTGTCACCGTCCAGTAAAAACTTCAATGCAACTTTACCAGCCTTAATTGCATTCTTAGCTATTTCATCAATTTCACCTATATTTTCAACATAAATAATTTCACTTTTAATAGTTTTATTTTTATCTGCATTTTCATTATTTTCCTCATTGTCTGAACTTACATTTTGCACTGCATCAAACATGGACAATTGTGATTCAACTTGATTTGGTTCATCTGCAATTCTCTTTTTAAATGTCCTAAATTCCAGTTCATCGTATAAAAGTGACAGTTTTTTTGAATCTGGTTTTTGAATTTTGTAATCTTGCATATTAAAATCTATGGGAATGTCTCTTATAATGCGTGCTAAACTCAAGCTCATGTATGCCTGCATTTTGTCCGTTTCAAGTTTTTCCTTTAATTTGCCTTTTATATTGTCAATATTGTTGTATATGTTATCCAGACTTCCATATTCCTGTATAAGTTTAAGAGCGGTTTTTTCCCCAATTCCCCCAACGCCAGGTATATTATCAGACTGATCTCCCATTAATGCTTTTAAATCCACAAACTGAGTTGGACTTATGCCATATTCTTCTGACATGGATTGCATGTTCATTTCTTGAATATTAGTAACTCCTTTTTTAGTAAGGATAACTTTTGTATTATCATCAATTAACTGCAAATAATCCTTGTCACTTGTTACCAAAAGAACTAGTGAACCATTTTGTTCTGCAGCATTTGCAAAAGTGCCTGCAACATCATCAGCTTCAAATCCTTCTATTTCAATGCATTTTATATTATGTATTTCAAGCACATCTCTTATAAGCTGAAATTGTTCAACTAACTCATTAGGAGCTTTCGCTCTGTTCGCTTTATAATCTTTGTATTGTTCATGCCTAAATGTAGGTTTTTTCGGATCAAAAGCAACACAGATATACTCAGGAGAATATATATCCAAAAGTTTATATAACATGCTTAAAAATCCATAAACAGCATTTGTATATTGTCCTTTTTTAGTCTTAAGAGGAGGCATTGCATAGAATGCTCTAAAAAGCAAACTGTTGCCATCTAATATCATAATTTTATTTTCCATGGAATCTCCTTTGTGTTTTATAGTTGACCAGCAACTTTG
>JBASLQ010000133.1:0-8122 GCA_049656425.1 Sedimentibacter sp. | reverse complement strand
GTGCATCAATGATTTATATTTATTTACATTCTCCTCAGTAAACAAATCTGATTTTGAAAGGGTTTTTATTCTTTCTCTTTCGAATTCTATATAATGATTTTTCTTAAATTCAATATTGTTATTTTCAAAAAACTCTTTAATGGAAAATTGTATTAATCTATCCTTCGTTTTTTTGCTCATATTTTCGTAATCTAAATTGTCATTATCAAAATATTCATAAATGACAGATGATAAAATGATTGCATTCAAAATTGTTTTTTTATTGATTGAGTAAAAAGTTACGGCTTTCATTACTTCTTTAATAAGATTTTCCCATATTGTATTAGAAATTACTATTGGCAGTATTTTATATTCCAAAAGTTTGTCTTCATCTTCTGAATGCTTTTTATTCTCTAAATAATATTCTATAATGTCATCATTTCCATTTTTATATAATGAAAACAACTCTATTTCTTTTTCATACCTGCTTTTGTCAAACATGCATCCTATATTATCTTCATAAGGCAAAAGTGATTTCACTGTAATTAAAAACAATTGAAATTTTATATCCGGAATTTTATTATCAATATTATTTTCATAAGAAAATTCAAGCAGGTTGTATATTTTTGACAGCATATATGCTCCTTGTAAAAAAATAGAATCTACAGTTAGTTACTGTGATTCTATTATACAATCAATTATTAAAATTATCAAACTCTTCTTTATACTCTGCTGCAAACTGTAAAACTTTAGATGAATAATCGCTCATACCAGGATTTTCAGAGTGAGAAGATTTGCTGCTAATATAATCTTCCAAACCTTGCTGTCCCCGATTATATGATGTAAGCATTTTATGAATATCTCCACCATACATTTCTCCTAAATACGCAAGCTGAGTAATTGTTAATTTTAAATTATATTTTGTATCAAACAGCTTGTCAGGATCATAAATATAACCCAGATTGTACGCAATAGGTTTTGCAGTATTCTCCATAAGTTGCCCTAACCCTCGTTCTCCGGCAGAACCTTTTGCAGAAGGATTAAAATTACTTTCTCTTTTAATAACTCCAAGCACTATAAATGGATCCATTTTTTCATTCTTGCATTCTTGTATTATGAATTCACAATTGCTATAATCAAGCCCTGTAATACTTTCTGTATATTGTATCATCTTTTTTTCATTAATAAATGCATCTTTTGCATCATATATCATATTTTTTCTTCTAGGCTCATAAGATTTGCCATAATATCTGGACAAATCTTCAGCATCAGCAGTCATACTCATATTTACCATCATAAAGTAAGACAGTACACACATTACAAGAAGTATGGTCAAATACTTTTCACGTTTCATTTCATCACCCTTTTCCTTTGTTAATTAATTATATTTTATAATTAATTTCGCCGTCAATGATGAATAATGATATGTATTGTTGAAATTTGGTGTATTTTGACTTAAATACAATATTTAATAACAAGTAGGGCGCTACCTCCCTAAAAGTGCATTTTATTGATTACATTTTTTCCGGTGTCTCCATTCCTAAAAGCTCCATACCTTTTTTAAGTACTGTGTTTACAATTAAAGTAAGAAGTAGTCTTGCTTTTTTCACTTCCACATCATCTACTATAATCGGGCACTCATGATAGAAACGGTTGAATTCCTGTGCAAGTCCAACTATATATCTTGAAACGAAAAACGGTTCATATTTGTCATGGGCACCAAGCACCGCCGCTTTAAATCCTTCAAGCTTTTTAATAACATTGAATGATTCTTTATCTGTTAAAACTGAAAAATCAGCATCATCGCTAACTTCCATGTCCGCTTTTCTAAGTACGCTGCATGTTCTTGCATATGTATATTGAACGTATGGGCCTGTTTCGCCTTCAAAGCTCAATGTTTTATCCCAGGAGAACATATAATCCTTTATACGGTTGTTAAACAATTCCTGAAATATTACAGCTCCAATACCTACTTGTTTTGCAACTTCTTCTCTGTTTTCAAGGTTAGGATTTCTGTCATTTATAATTTCAGTAGTTTTTTCAACGGCTTTTTTCAATACATCCTCTAAGAATACAACTCTTCCCTTACGAGTAGCAAGAGCACCGTCTTCTAAGCTCACTGTTCCGAACATAACATGTACGCAGTCATATGCCCATTCATATCCCATTAAATCAATAATTTTTCTCCATTGATCAAAGTGAAGTTTTTGAGGAGCGCCTACTACATAAATATTTTTATAAAAATCATATGTTTTTTTTCTGTACATAGCTGCTGTAATGTCTCTTGTTACATACAATGTTGACCCGTCGCTTTTTTGAATAACAGCATCTGTAAAGCCATATTCAGACAGTTCTACTATTTTAGCACCTTCTGAGTCTTTTAATAAACATTTGTCTTCAAGTTCATCAAGAACTGCAGGCATTTTATCAGAATAAAAACTTTCTCCTGCTAAAGAATCAAATTTAATTCCAAACATGTCATATACACGGTTGAATTCTTTTAAGCTTACTTCTCTGAACCAAGCCCAAAGTCTGTGAGATTCTTCATCTCCATTTTCTAATTCCTTAAACCAATATCTTGCTTCATCTTTATATTCAGGATGAATTTCTATTTCTTGATTATATCTTACATATAATTTCAAAAGTTCCGGTATAGGGTCTTTTTCTATTGCCTCAACAATTTCAGGAGTACCCCATTTTTTGTATGCTGATATAAGCATTCCAAATTGTGTGCCGTAATCTCCCAGGTGGTTAATTGCAACTGTATTGTAACCCTCGTATTTGTAAATTTTATTTATGGAATTTCCTATAAGAGTTGAACGAATATGACCTATATGAAATGGCTTTGCAATGTTTGGAGATGAAAATTCCACTATAACTGTTCTTCCTTGACCTACATTCGTGCTTCCAAAGTTTTCTTTTTCATTGTATGCTTGTTTCAATATTCTCTCTGCAAAGTGAGTTTTATCAACAAAAAAATTTACGTAAGGTCCTAAGCTTTCTATTTTTTCAAAAGCATCTACATTACCTATTTTTTCTGCTATTTCAGTTGCAATTGCTGCAGGTGACTTTCTGTACTGCTTAGCAAATTTAAAACACGGAACGGCATAGTCGCCCATTTCTGTATTGGGTGGTATCTCTATTAATTGAAGAGCATCATCCATAGATAAATCAGTTTCTATTGATGTGAATATCTCTGCTACTTTTTCTTTAAAATCCATCTCTTTCCTCCATATTATTCCCTTGTCATTATGCAATATTTGTTAGTAATAATATCACAGCATTTTTTCTATGTCAACTTATAACAATGATTAAGCATTGATTAAGCAATAGATTAAGCAGTTGATAGAGCAATTGTCATTGTTTTTTTATCCATTGCTCATCTATTGCTACAGGTCCAGCTCTGTTTCTCCGTCTCCTTGCGTTATATGCCACTTTTCATGTCCTGTAAGTTCTTCAAGTGTAACTTTGTCAGAAAGGATATTTGCAATCATCATATTGTTTTTTGGAGGCTTTCTGGTTATCATGAATCCGTTGTTTAAAAGAACTTTTCTGTATTCTCCATACAAGCCTGTTCCTATTACAACATAATCTAGTCCTTTATCATAGCAATATTTTGCAACACCGTTTGCTAAAGTTTTTATGTACCTTTCGTTTGTTGGATCTGTAAAAAATTCAACTGCAGATGTCATTTTCGAACCATTTGCAACAGAATTGTGAAGTATTGAAAAACCAATAACTTCATTGTTAAGTTTAGCTAAAACTGTTACATAGTTCACATCTGGTCTTTGATTATATCTGTAATTGCAATATTTATAATCTCTCACAAGCATAACTTTATATTTGCTTTTGTATTTGTCCCAGCATTGTTGTATGCTTTTAGGTACTGTATCAAGAATTTCAAATTTAATTTCACTGTCCATTTGACTTTTAAGTTTACTCTTCATATATGTTGAATAAACTGTGTTCCCAAGGGATGCTAAAAATCCAACTTTAATTCTTCTTTTAAGTATATTGGTGATTAAAATAGGTTTTACATATACTTCTTTTTCAAACAAAGTAGGCCAGCCGAATCTTTGGTATGCAGGGTAAGACTGATCATTAGCCAATCCAATTACCACATCAACTCCGTCTTGACGGCCTCTCTCGCAAGAATTCTGAGTCATGGTTCTGAATATTCCTTGTTTTTTATAATCAGGATGTGTCATTGATTTTACAGAATGTGCTGTTAAAAGTGTTTTTCCATTAACATAAAGCTCATTAGGTAAAAGTCCGTCGCAGCCGATTACTTTGTCTCCTTCTTTTAATAAATACATCATATTTCCTGATTTATTGTAAGGGTTTTTATTAAAGAGCCATTCATACATTTCTTTTTTGCTGTTAGTTCCCTCTCCAAATGAAATGACTGACAATTCTTCAAACGCTTCAAAATCCCTATCCATATCTAATTTGACAATTTCTCTTTCCATAAGACCTCCGATTATTAATTGTTACTATTTTATTCAATTGTATGATTTATATTTTAATTATAATCGAATGTTAATTGAATGTTACTATTGTTACTCCGTCACCGCCTTCATTGAAACTTCCTAACCTTGATTCTTTAACATGCTTGTGTTTTTTCAAGAACTGTGTTATTCCTTCTCTTAAAATGCCCATTCCCTTTCCGTGTATTACTTGTACTTCATTTAAATTGGACATGAAAGCATCATCTAAATATTTATCAAGCTCAAGAAGTGCTTCATCTAAATTCAATCCTCTTAAATCAATGGTTGGATTTATTGATGATGTTTTTAATTTTACCATTCTTGAAGTGTTTGTTTTTTGCTTTATTTCTTCATCTGATTTTATTTTTATTAAATCTGATTTCTTCACTTTCATTTTCATCAGTCCAATTTGCACCATGACATTTTGCGAGTTGTCTGTATCAGATATAACATAACCTTTCTGATTCAAACTTCTTACATTGACTGTATCACCTTTTGCAATTGGTGTAGTTGTATCATAAGTATCATCTTCAAATATTTGTTCTGAATATTGATTTTCTTCTAAGTCCTTATTTTTATCATTTAAAACTTGTCTTAATTCATTGACACGACGGTTTTTGTTTTTATCCATTTCTAAATTCAATTTTCTAAGTTCTTTTATTATTTCTGATGTTTCTTTTTTGGCGATTTCAACTATTTTTCTGGCTTCGTAATTTGCTTCGTCAATAATTTTCTCGCTTTTTTCAAGAGACTTTCTTTCTTTTGCAATAAAGTCACTGTGCTTTTTCTGACTTTGAGCATCCAGTCTGTCAATTTCACGTCTTTTTTCTTCTATATAAATTCTGTTGTCTTCAATTTGTTTCAGCGCATCTTCAAATTCAACTTTGTCTGTTTCAATAGTCTTCCTTGCTTTTTCTATTATTAAATCATTAAGTCCTAATTTTTTTGATATTTCAAATGCATTGGATTTTCCAGGCACACCTATTAACAACTTGTAAGTAGGACTTAACGTTTCCACATTAAATTCCACGCTTCCATTTATAACACCTTTTGTTGTAAGTGCATAAAGTTTTAATTCACTGTAGTGGGTCGTTGCGGCAGTGACAATCTTTCTGTCATGTAACGTGTCAAGAATTGCAATTGCCAGAGCTGCTCCTTCAGTAGGATCAGTGCCGGCTCCCAGCTCATCAAATAAAACCAATGATTTTTCATCAATTTCTTTCATTATTTTAACTATATTAGTCATATGCGAAGAAAATGTGCTCAAACTTTGTTCTATGCTTTGTTCATCGCCTATGTCAGCATACACTGCACTAAATACGGAAATTTCCGTACCGTATTCTGCCGGCAAATGAAGCCCTGCCATTCCCATAAGTGAAAACAGCCCCAATGTTTTTAAGGAAACAGTTTTTCCTCCAGTATTAGGTCCTGTTATAATGAGAGTGGTAAACTGGTCACCAAGCCATGCATCAATAGGAACAACTACTTTGGGATCAATTAAAGGATGTCTTCCTTTTTTTATGCGTATATATCCCCTGTCATTTACTTCCGGCTCAATCCCATTTATGCTTATTGCATATTTTCCCTTTGCAAATATAAAGTCCAGTTCTGTCAGTATTTCCTGATTTGTCAGTATTTCTTGATTAATGCTTCCAATCATCATGCTCAGCTCTAGAAGTATGCGTTCTACTTCTTTTTTTTCTTCAACCTTTAAATCAGATATGTCATTTGTCATCTCCACAACTGCCATAGGCTCTATAAAAAGTGTTGACCCTGTTGAAGACTGATCGTGTATAATACCCTTTACCATGCTTCTGTATTCCTTGCGAACTGGTATTACATACCTGTCATTTCTCATTGTAACAATATTTTCCTGAAGGTACTTCTGTATGGTTGATGAACTTACAAGTGAATTTATTTTATTTTTAATAGCATTATTTTTTATTTGTATTTCTCTTCTTATATGTTTTAATTCAGGACTTGCATCATCCGCTATTTCTTCTTCGCTTATGATTACGTCATAAATTTTATCTTCTATATCTTTGTTTGCATAAATGCTGTGACATGAATCTTCTAACAAATCATAATTGCGCTCGTCTTTATTGTTAAGAAGAACATAATTTTTTACAAGTCTTGCAGCTCTTAATGTATCTGCGCAATTTAGAAGTCCTCTGAGGGATATAATGCCTCCCACAGCTCCTCGTTTTGCATATTCCTTTATATCTGTTATTCCTCCTAATGGAGGAGTACCTTTTTCTATTATTATGGAAAGAGCCTGAGCAGTTTGCTTTTGCCTGAATTTAATATTTTCTTTGTCAGAAGATACATCAAGCTTTCTAACTTCTTTTTTACCATTTGCAGTTTCAGCAAATTCCGCTACCTTCTCAATTATTTTATTGAATTCCAAAACTGATTTAGCTTTTTGCTTCATAATTTACCTCTTAGTTAACAATAGACTAGCAATGATTCAACAGCTAATTTAGCAATTACAAGCAATTGTTTTGTCTATACTTGTCAATGCTCTATCTATTGCTCATCCATCACTTTTCTATGGTTATAAAATATTTTTTAAATAATGGCCTCTTGTAAAGTTGCTTTCAGTTAAAACATTTGATGTCTGCACACCGTTTATTTCGCAGTATAATGCATCAATTATTTCTTCCGGATCTTCCAGCCACTTAGTATCAATAAAGAAATATTCTATATTGCTTCTTACAAAATCATTTACTTTGCCTATTAATGTAAGTGGTACGCTGTTGTATATATGAGTGAGGCGATTTTCTCTTTCAATGTTAAAATACATGCCTTTTCTGTCTTTTAAAGAAAACTTATTTCTATATTCGCATTTTTCACAATCCTGTAAGTTTTTACAGTTTTTCAGCATAGACATTGGACAGTTTTTCATAACCATAAGCTGTGCATATTCATGGGCAACAATTTCAGATTTAATTGAACTGTTTTTTACTACACTTTCCATATCTCTAATATTTGATTCTACTGAAAATGTAAATCCATCAGCACCTTTTTCATTTAAAAGTTCAGCTGAAAATGAATTTATTGCATTGAAAAACGGGCCGCAGTGCAATTTTAAATTGCTGTTTTCTTTAAAGAAATAAAAGCTGCCTACGTTGTTTACACATACTCCATCGAATATTTCATCATAAAGCTTTATATTATCTTTTAACACATTGTACTGTGATTTAGAAACAATGTTAGGAAGCCATAAATATTTTTCATCTGCTTCCATATTTTTGACCATATCCATATTTAAGTCATATGGTACATACACTCTTTTAATTTTAACTTTGTCTAAAAGTTCTACTTCTTCATTGCTGTTTATTTTTAAACTTATTTTAGGTTTAACATCTTTTTCGTTTTCAACAAATGAAAATACAGTGTTGTATGGAATATTATTTATATTTTCCCTGTTGTAACGCACTGCACCTTTTTCATAAAGCATATCTGTTGCATCTCTTCTTAATTGATTCAAAGTGCTTTTTCTTATAAACACATTTTCATCCTTAATAATTTCCAGGTTGTTCAATTCATAAATTGTACTTCCCAGTTTTCCCAACTGCTCAGTTACTAATTCATCTGTTGCAGGATTCTTAATGCTTGTTTCACATATTTCTTCGCTTTTTACAACAACTTTATGG
>JBASLQ010000132.1:0-6410 GCA_049656425.1 Sedimentibacter sp. | reverse complement strand
GTATGGCAACTTCCAGAGTTCACCAAATTTCGGAGTGTTGCCGTGTTTAGTAAATGTTTCAAACCAATATTTAAACTCTTCTCCCTTAAGTTTCGTGTAATTGGTATAAGCATTATCCCATGCTTGTTTTACATTTACTGAGACAGTAAATCCATCTCTGGCATAATTTATTGCCGGCTGTAAAACTTCTTCTAAAGACAATTTTCCAAATTTTTCAGATAGTTCTACCCACGCTGCCGGAGCACCCGGTACCATAACCGGTATAACTCCATACTTAGGTATTTCTGTATAGCCTCTCGCTTTAAGTTTGTCAATAGAAATGCTGTAAGGTGAATATCCGCTTGCATTTAAACCGTGAAGTTTGTCATTCATCCAAACCAATGCAAATGAATCACTTCCCAGACCATTTGAAGTAGGTTCAACTACTGTTAAACAAGCTGCTGTGGCAATTGCAGCATCAACTGCATTACCGCCTTTTTTTAATATTTCCAATCCTGCTTGAGCTGCTAAAGGCTGTGATGTAGCTACCATTCCTCTATGACCATAAATCACATTTCTTTTAGATGGATATTTATATTCCGCCGGATTATATTCCATTTTATTATACCTCCTGTCGTTATAACATTTATAGTAATAAGCCTTTTATTGGTATTAATTTTATTATTTATGTTACCATGTTATTAACTATAAGTGCTGCATCTGTGTTCCGTTCCATAAATCAGTTTGAGTAGACGCCACTTATATTAAACGTTCAATTCAACATTAACACCTAGAAGTTCTTTGTTCTCTTCAAGAATCGGTTTTATTGTTTCTGCATAAAATTCTTCAACCTGCTGTGGAGCTCTTCCTATATAGTTTATAGGTTTAATAGTTTCGTCAATTTCTTCTTTAGACATATTGATTATTTTGCTCTCATACATTCTTTCAATTAAATCATTTTGTTTGCCGAATTTTTTCACCTGTTCTGCAGACTGCATTGACAAAACTCTTATTTCTTCATGAAGTTCCTGTCTGTTTCCGCCGCGCTTTACAGCTTCCATAATAATATTTTCAGTTGCCATAAAAGGAAGTTCTTCATTTATGTGCTTTTCAATTACTTTGTCATTTACAACCATTCCGGAAAATACATTTATTGCTATACTAAGTATTGCATCAGCAGCAAGGAACCCTTGAGGTATGCTTAAACGCTTAATTGCTGAATCATCCAATGTTCTTTCAAGCCACTGAGTTGCTGCAGTATTTGCCATATTTGCTTCATTAGATATAATAAACCTTGCCAATGATGCAATTCTTTCACTTCTCATTGGATTACGCTTATATGCCATTGCAGAAGATCCTATTTGACTTTTTTCAAAAGGTTCTTCTATTTCTTTTTGACTTTGCAATATTCTAATGTCATTAGTAGCCTTGTGTAAACTTTGAGCTATGCCGCTTAAACAGCTCAATACGTAATAATCTACTTTCCTTGTGTATGTTTGTCCCGTTAACTTAAATGCTTCTTTAAAGCTCATTTTATCGACTACCAATTCTTCTAACCTTTTAACTTTCTCTCCATCATTGTTAAATAAGCTCATGAAGCTTGCTTGTGTTCCTGTTGTTCCTTTTACTCCTCTTAATTTAACCATGGAAATCACATGATTGATTTCTTCATAATCAAGGTATAAATCCTGCAGCCATAAGCTTGCTCTTTTGCCTACAGTTGTAAGCTGCGCAGGCTGATAATGAGTATATCCCAATGTAGGCATATCCTTATATTCCATGCAAAATTCTGACAATACGCTTAATAAATTTATAAGTTTCTTTTTAATTAACAATAGTGCTTCTTTCATTAATATTGCATCTGTATTATCAACTACATACATACTTGTGGCTCCAAGATGGATTATAGGCATTGCCTTTGGGCATGCAGCTCCAAATGTATGTACATGAGCCATTACGTCATGTCTGAATTCTTTTTCTTTTTTTGCTGCAAGGTCATAATCAATATTATAAATATTAGATTTCATTTCATCTATTTGTTCGTCTGTTATGTTTAAGCCAAGTTCTTTTTCGCCTTCAGCCAACGCAACCCATAACTTTCTCCATGTGGAAAATTTACTTTCATCAGAAAAAATGTAGCTCATTTCTTTACTTGCATAACGTGTTATTAATGGATTTTCATATGTATCTCTTGACATTTTATACCTCTTCTTAACGATTGATTGAGCAATAGATTAAGCAGTTGATGGAATCATTGAGCAGCACTTGTTAATCTGTTGCTTTTTTATTGCTTTTCTATTGTTACTATTTTATATCTAAATTAAAAAGAAGTAAACAATAAGTTTGTTTACTTCCATATATTTCATATTTTATTTTGCATATTCTGTTGCTCTTGATTCTCTTATTACATTTACTTTTATTTGTCCAGGATATTCCATTTCTTGTTCAATCTTCTTTACTATATCTTTTGCAATAAGAATTATACTTGAATCGCTCGTAACTTCTGGTTTTACGATGATACGGATTTCTCTTCCTGCTTGAATAGCGAAAGATTTCTCTACCCCTTCAAATGAGTTTGAAATTTCTTCTAATTTTTCTAAACGTTTAATATATGTTTCAAGAGTTTCTCTTCTTGCTCCAGGTCTTGCTGCTGAAATTGCATCAGCTGCTTGAACTAAAACTGCTTCTACAGTCTGTGGCTCAACATCACCATGATGGGCTGCGATACCATTCATTACTGCTTTGCTCTCTTTGTATTTTCTAGCCAAATCTTCGCCTATTGTAACATGAGGACCTTCTACTTCATGATCTACTGCCTTGCCTATATCATGCAGCAATCCTGCTCGTTTTGCTAATTTAACATCAGCACCTAATTCAGCAGCCATAATTCCTGCTAAATAAGAAACTTCCATGGAATGCTTCAATACGTTCTGACCATAACTTGTTCTAAATTTTAATCTTCCCAATAATCTTACTAATTCTGGGTGAAGTCCATGAACACCAGTGTCAAGTGTAGCTTGTTCACCTTCATCTTTTATTTGTTGTTCTACTTCTTTCTTTGCTTTTTCTACCATTTCTTCAATTCTTGCAGGATGTATTCTTCCATCTGCAATTAATTTTTCAAGGGCTATTCTAGCAACTTCTCTTCTAATAGGATCAAATCCAGAAATTACTACTGCTTCTGGTGTGTCATCTATTATAATATCTATACCTGTAAGTTGTTCAAGAGCTCTGATATTTCTACCTTCTCTTCCTATTATTCTACCCTTCATTTCATCGTTAGGTAAATCAACTACCGATACAGTTGTTTCCGCTACATGATCTGCAGAACACTTTTGAATTGCATATGTAACAATTTCACGTGCTTTTCTATCTGCATTTTCTTTTGCATCCCTCTCAATTTCCTTTACGGCTATTGAAGCTTCTTGTTCAGCTTCCCTCTTGATGTTGTCTATTAACATATTTTTTGCTTCTTCTGTAGATAGACCGGATATTCTTTCAAGTTCTTCAATTTGTTTTTCATGAATTGCTTCCATCTTGTTTTGCTTAGTTTCAATATCTTTTAACTTCGTTTGAAGAGTTTCTTCTTTCTTTTCCACTTGCATACTTTTGGAGTCTAGCATTTCTTCTTTTTTAATTAATCTTTTCTCTGACCTTTGTAATTCGTTTCTGCGTTCTTTGTTTTCTCGTTCATATTCATTTCTTATTTTGTGAGCTTCATCTTTTGCTTCTACAAGGACTTCTTTTTTCTTTGCTTCAGCTTCTTTTGTTGCATCATCAACTATTCTTTTAGCTTCTTCTTCAGCACTACCAATTTTGCTTTCAGATATATTTTTTCGAACTATAATTCCTACAATTATACCTATTATTGCACAGATAATACCTACTATAACTTCTTGGATCAATTCAGCACCTCCCAATATTAAATTTTCAAGTTGCGAAATATATACATCCTCACATATCTTTATAATATGATATATAAAAAATGTTTATCTTCTATGGTTTTTTATATAAATAGTAAAAGTTATTTCTTAATACTTGAATATATTATATTTTATAATTTTTTATGCTTAATGTCAAGATATAATGTTTAAATTTGCATTATTTAAACATTTCATACGTTTTTGCATTCGAAGTTATGTTTACATATTTTAATTTCTGTCATCTGAACACAGGATAAAAAGAAAAAAGGCACATAAGCGCCTTTGATTTTATAAAAATTATTTATTTTAATCGTCTAAATCACTTGGATTTTTTTCTGCATCATCTGAAGCTAAAATTATATTTCCTAATTCAAACTTTTCTCTTACTTTCTTTTCAATTTCATCCATCAATTCTGGATTTGCTAATAAAAATTCTTTGGAGTTTTCTCGTCCTTGTCCAATTCTGTTAGTTTCATAAGAATACCAGGCACCAGATTTATTTACTATGCCTGCTTCAACTCCCATATCAAGGATACATCCTTCTTTTGATATACCCTTGCCGTAAATTATATCAAATTCAGCTTGTTTAAAAGGGGGGGCAACTTTATTCTTAACGACCTTTACTCTTGTTCTGTTTCCGTAAACTTCATCACCTTTTTTCAAGGATTCAATTTTTCTTACATCAAGTCTCATTGAAGCATAAAACTTTAATGCACGGCCTCCTGTAGTTACTTCAGGATTTCCAAACATAACTCCAACCTTTTCACGCAACTGATTTATAAAAATAGCAACGGTATTAGATTTGCTTATTGCCCCTGCAAGCTTTCTTAAAGCCTGTGACATAAGTCTCGCTTGTAAGCCAATATGTGAATCGCCCATTTCTCCATCAATTTCAGCTTTAGGTACTAAAGCTGCAACAGAATCTACTACTATTACATCAACGGCACCGCTTCTCACAAGGGCTTCAGCAATTTCAAGGCCTTGTTCTCCTGTATCAGGCTGAGATATAATTAAATCTTCTATATTAACTCCCAGTTTTTTTGCATATCCAGGATCAAGTGCATGCTCTGCATCTATAAATGCAGCTATGCCTCCTCTTTTTTGCGATTCAGCTATTATATGTAAAGCAACTGTTGTCTTACCAGATGACTCAGGTCCAAATATTTCAATAATTCTTCCTTTAGGAACTCCACCAATTCCCGTTGCAATATCAAGAGGAAGTGCACCTGTAGGTATAGCTTCTATATTCAATTTGGCATTTTCTCCAAGTCTCATTATAGAACCTTTGCCAAATTGTTTTTCTATTTGAGCAATTGCCAGCTCAAGGGCCTTATCTTTTTCCATTCCACGACTCCTTCTTAGAACATTTGTTCTTTTGTGTATTATACATAAATTTCACTAATTTGTCAATATGCATTTCTATATCGTGAATTCCCATTTCACTGTGACAAATATTCTATTTTATTTTATTACATCCATATTTTCATAAATGTAAGTTGCTCCAGATGTAACAGTCAATAAAACAACAATTGCTACAAGAGGTGTAATCCAAGATGAAACAAATTCTATAAAGACTGTATAATCCATTAAAATAACAACTATTAATATCATTTGAAATACAGTTTTAA
Organism: Sedimentibacter sp.; assembly: GCA_049656425.1. Lineage (GTDB taxonomy): Bacteria > Bacillota > Clostridia > Tissierellales > Sedimentibacteraceae > Sedimentibacter. The sequence continues at coordinate 880 of JBASLQ010000132.1, read as the reverse complement.
TTTTTCCCCATGGATTTGCAGCAATAGTAACACCTTTTGATGCAGCCAGTGTTCTGAAGCCAGAAACTAAAAATTCCCTGGATATAATTAAAACAACAACCCATGAACTTAAATATCCGATTTCTACAAATGCAATAAATGCAGCAGCAGTTAAAAGTTTGTCTGCAAGTGGATCCATGAACTTTCCAAAATCAGTGATTAAATCATCTCTTCTTGCAATATATCCGTCAATCGCATCGGTTACAGCTGCCCCTATAAAAATTAAAAGAGGCAAAAACCGAAATATTCCTTTGCTTATATACAGGAAAATAAGAAAAACTGGTATTGCTAATATTCTTATTACTGTAAGCTTGTTAGGTAAATTCATTTCTTTAAACCAACTCATAAAATCACATCTCCTATCAAATCATATTCTAAAGCATCATTTATTTTCACTTTATAAATATTGCCTAAAACTAATTCTTCATCTGATGTCACATAGACACATCCGTCAATATCTATTGAATCCATATATGTTCGACCCACATAAATATTTTCAACATCTTTTTCTTCAATTAAAACATCATATGTTTTTCCAATCTTTGCAAGGCTGTTCTCATATGATATGCCCAGTTGTACTTCCATTAAATCATTGTGTCTTTGTTCCATAACTTCTTCGCTTATTTGGTCCGGCAATTTAAAAGCAGGTGTATTTTCTTCTCGTGAGTATTTAAAAATTCCTACTTTATCAAGTTTATACTGCTGCAAGAATTCTTTCAATTCTTCATGCTCTTCATCTGTCTCACCAGGAAAACCGGTTATTAAAGATGTTCTTATTACAGCACCTTCAACTTCATTTCTAATTTTCTTGATTAAATCTGTAATTTGCATGCTGCTTGTA
>JBASLQ010000131.1:0-2232 GCA_049656425.1 Sedimentibacter sp. | reverse complement strand
TAGAAAAATTATTCCCCATAAATCTTTATATGAGGGAAGAATGGATGAGTTAAGGGAGGTATTATAATGGCAAAAGGTAAAGTAACTTTTAATGACGATGCATGCAAGGGTTGTGAATTGTGTGTTTCCGTATGTCCAGTAAAGATAATTGAATTAAATAAAAAAAAGATAAATGAAAAAGGATACAGCCCGGCACATGTAATAGATCAAGAAAAATGTATAGCATGCGCAAATTGTGCAATTATGTGTCCGGATTCAGCAATAAAAGTAGAAAGAATATAGTGGAGGTAGATTATGTCTAAAGTATTGATGAAAGGTAACGAAGCTGTAGGAGCTGCTGCTATAAAAGCAGGATGTAGATATTTTTTTGGATATCCAATAACTCCTTCAAGTGAAATCCCAGAATACATGTCAAAAGCATTACCAGAAGTAGGTGGTGTTTTCGTTCAAGCTGAAAGTGAAGTAGCTGCAATAAATATGGTTTATGGAGCAGGTGGAGCAGGAGCAAGATGTATGACTGCATCATCAAGCCCTGGAATTTCTTTAAAGCAAGAAGGTATAACATATGCTGCTGGAGCTGAAATCCCTTGCGTTATAGTTAATATGATGAGAGGTGGCCCAGGACTTGGAAGTATACAGCCAGGCCAGGCAGATTATTATCAATCAACTAGAGGCGGTGGAAACGGTGATTACAGAACATTGTGTTATGCACCAGCCAGCATTCAAGAAACAGTTGATTATGTAATGCTTGCTTTTGATAAAGCTGATTATTACAGAAACCCTGTACTTATAGCAGCAGATGGTTTGGTAGGTCAAATGATGGAAGCAGTTGAATTTAAAGAACCGGCTAAAATTGATTTGCCTCCTAAAGATTGGGCAACAACAGGTACAAAGGGACAAAGAGAAAGAAATGTTATAAATTCACTTTATTTGGATGCAGAAGAATGCCAAGTACACAATAATAACTTAGGAAAAAAATATAAATTAATGGAAGAAAATGAAGTTTTATTTGAAGCTTTTGGATTAGAAGATGCAGAAGTTGTTTTAGTAGCATATGGTACAACTTCAAGAATAGTAAAATCTGCTATGAAACAGGCACAAGCAAAGGGTATAAAAGTAGGTATGATAAGACCAATTACGTTGTGGCCATATCCATATGATATATATAAAGAAATAGGACCTAATGCAAAAGGAATACTTGGAGTTGAAATGAGCCAAGGTCAAATACTTGATGACATCAAAATAGGTATTGCAGGAAGACTACCTGTATATTTCAATGGTACTACAGGCGGTATGATTCCTACACCTGCTAGTATATTAGCAGATATTGAAAAAATTGCAGGAGGTACAAAATAATGACAATTGTATATGAAAAATCAAAGGGACTGACAGATATTCCTTTATCTTACTGCCCAGGTTGTACACATGGTATAATTCATAAATTAGTTGCAGAATCATTAGTTGAATTGGGAGTTTTAGACAATACAATCGGTGTTGCTCCTGTTGGATGTTCGGTATTATCATATAAATTTTTCAACTGCGATATGCAGGAAGCTGCTCACGGTAGAGCGCCAGCTGTTGCTACAGGTATAAAAAGAGTTCATCCTGATAATGTAGTATTTACTTATCAAGGAGATGGAGATTTAGCTTCAATAGGAACTGCAGAAATTATTCATGCAGCTCACAGAGGAGAAAAATTTACAACTATATTTGTTAATAATGCAATTTATGGAATGACAGGTGGTCAGATGGCTCCTACATCACTAGTTGGACAAAAAACTACCACATCTCCTTTGGGCAGAGATGAATCAACTGCAGGTAAGCCAATCAGAATGTCTGAATTATTAGCTACTATAGACGGAGCAAAATTTGTTGAAAGAGTTTCAGTAGATACTCCTGCAAATATCAGAAAAACAAAAAAAGCTATAAAAAGAGCTTTTGAATGTCAATTACAAGGTAAAGGATTTGCAATAGTAGAAGTTTTGTCAACATGTCCTACAAACTGGGGTTATACTCCTGTAAAAGCATTGGGATGGCTTCAAGATAATATGATACCTTATTATCCATTGGGAAATTTCAGAGATTTTGAGGAGGATAAATAACATGGAAGAAAAAGTAATAATGGCCGGATTTGGCGGTCAAGGTGTTATGGCAATAGGAAAGCTTCTTGCATATGCTGGAATGCTTGAAAATAAACATGTAACATGGATGCCTTCTTATGGACCAGAAATG
>JBASLQ010000130.1:0-1553 GCA_049656425.1 Sedimentibacter sp. | reverse complement strand
CCTTAAGAAGTGGGCGTGCACAATTACCAGTGACCCGACAGCACTACTCAAACGAATTTGAAAACTCGATAAGTGCGCTTAGTTCTTTAATCTCTTTAGAGCAAAATTCATTGGCTGATGAGACGTTGGCTATTAAACTGCTTGAGAAAGACCCAACCATTCTTGCTGAAATGGGAGCTTTCACAGCACGCACGGATGTACAGTCACTACTGACCTCAATAGATTTCCACCTCGACCGAGAAAGGCATGGTCTGGCTGAAACTATCAGCGCCGATGTAGTGCAGCAAGGTGTGAGGACCTTAACTTTCAGAGATAAACTGGATAACTACTTGCTGCATCCTTTTTGGGGGTATGTTTTTCTCATCTTGATCCTTTACTTGTTTTTCCAGACAGTATTTTCCGTTGGGCGATTGATAGAAGCGCCATTGATCAGCCTGTCTGCCATCCTTGAAGCTCGAATTACTGCAGCGATGCCTGGCAACGCCAGCTTGATCAGAGATGTAATTCTGGGATTAGTCCAAGGTATTTCAGGTGGTTTAACTATCGTTCTACCTTACCTGATGCCGTTCTTAATGGGGTTGGGACTTCTTGAGGATGTAGGGTATCTACCGCGTATTGCCTTCCTGATGGATGCCTTCATGCACCGGATTGGTTTACATGGAGGAGCGATCGTTCCTTTCATACTTGGCTTTGGCTGTAATGTCCCCTCCATCATGGCGACACGTACCATTGATGACCCAAAAGAACGCTACATAGCTGGAGCACTGGCAACCATGGTTCCATGCGCCGCGCGCCTGGCTGTGGTATTTGGTTTGGTTGCCTTTTATTTGGGTCCAATGGCAGCATTGGCAATTTACATCTTCAACTTGTTTGTTATTGCTTTCACGGGTCGACTTCTTTCAAGAATGCTGCCTGAAGATCATCCTGGATTAATACTCGAGATCCCGCCTTACCGTGAACCAACCCTCAAAGCAGTGGCTCAAAAGGCATGGTTCCGCATCAAGGAATTCATCGTTGAAGCCTGGCCGATTCTGATTGTTGGTTCAATTGTGCTCGCTTTGTTGAATTCATTCAATCTCAGTAGGTACTTTAACAGTTTACTGATACCGATCACCTGGTTGTTAGGATTACCATCTCAAGTAGGGGTACCACTCATTTTTGGCATTTTACGCAAGGAGTTATCATTGATTATGCTCGGCCAAGCGCTGGGCAGCATGGATTTCAGAAGCTTGCTGACGCCTGTCCAGATGATTACCTACACAGTTTTTGTGATTTTTTACATGCCTTGTCTGGCGACTTTGGTCACCATAAACAAAGAACTCGGCAAGAAAGCCACATGGTCTATCATGGGCATGACATTGATAATCGCGTTGGTATCAGCTCTGATAGCGCGCGGCATATCCATTCTTATTTTCTGAAAGGTAAAGGAGACACAATGACAAACGAGATCAGAGATTTTATAACGAAAATCCCAAACCCCTATCCACTCGAAAACCTGGAGGATACAAAAGCTCTGGTTCAATTAACAATCGATGGTGAAGGCGGTGGTACCT